>NZ_RDBW01000071.1:0-1833 GCF_003934235.1 Pseudoalteromonas sp. J010
CAGCTGGTAGAGCGCGACCTTGCCAAGGTCGAGGTCACGAGTTCGAACCTCGTTACTCGCTCCAAATTTGGCGGAATGGCAGAGTGGCCATGCAGCGGATTGCAAATCCGTCTACCTCGGTTCGACTCCGGGTTCCGCCTCCATTTTCTCAACACTCCACATGCGAAAGCAARCCCGATGCCCGGGTGGTGGAATTGGTAGACACAAGGGATTTAAAATCCCTCGCTGGTAACAGCGTGCCGGTTCAAGTCCGGCCCCGGGCACCATTTATAGTAAAGCTACTATAAATGATTTATGGAACGCGAGTATAGCTCAGCTGGTAGAGCGCGACCTTGCCAAGGTCGAGGTCACGAGTTCGAACCTCGTTACTCGCTCCAAATTTGTTTTCGAATGCCCGATGCCCGGGTGGTGGAATTGGTAGACACAAGGGATTTAAAATCCCTCGCTGGTAACAGCGTGCCGGTTCAAGTCCGGCCCCGGGCACCATTTATAGTAAAATTGCTATAAATGATTTATGGAATGCGAGTATAGCTCAGCTGGTAGAGCGCGACCTTGCCAAGGTCGAGGTCACGAGTTCGAACCTCGTTACTCGCTCCAAATTTGGCGGAATGGCAGAGTGGCCATGCAGCGGATTGCAAATCCGTCTACCTCGGTTCGACTCCGGTTCTTATATCCACATGCGAAAGCAAACCCGATGCCCGGGTGGTGGAATTGGTAGACACAAGGGATTTAAAATCCCTCGCTGGTAACAGCGTGCCGGTTCAAGTCCGGCCCCGGGCACCATTTATAGTAAAACTACTATAAATGATCCATGGAACGCGAGTATAGCTCAGCTGGTAGAGCGCGACCTTGCCAAGGTCGAGGTCACGAGTTCGAACCTCGTTACTCGCTCCAAATCTAATCACATCGTTTACTTTTTACCTTATTTTAGTGCTAATTCATACCAAATAATCATCCCTAGTTTATCTTTAAAGGGATTAATCTTGATGGTGGTTTGAGGTAATACTAACCCATTTAATTATTGCTCAATATAAGACACTTTTAACGTAGTTAGCATCAAATTGACCAATTATAAATGCCAACTCTTTGACTGTGTTGTGTCTACTAGACCTATATTAGCTTTTCACATCTTGAGACCTGCCAAAAAATGTGGTTCGGCCGTTTTGGCTAATTTATCCATTAGCGCTTTTTAACTTGCTTCAGATCCACCGATTTCTTCATTTACCCCGTATTTAAAACTTGTCTATCGCTAATGAATGAGTACTAGAGCGGTTTCAACTGGGCAATATATTTTTAAGAACAGCAAACAAAGTTGCTGTCATTAAGAGAGTGCTTTGAAATTCATTAGCCAAGTAGATGAAGTATTATCTTATAAAGTGCTTAAGCCAGCGCTTAAACAATTAAGTAGCTCAGGTCTTATTTAAGAAGGGCTTTTGCATTGATAACTCACTATTTGCCAGCGGATAAAGTGAAAAAATGCTTATAAGCAATAATAATGACTTCCTTTTAGCCCTTTTTTGTATATTAAAGTGTCAAAAATAGACGTTTCGCTTTATTTTTGCTCGAACAAACGTTTTTTTGCAATTTTCTTAAAAAAAGGGTTGCACTTAAATCGGATCTCCCTATAATGCGCATCCACCGACACGGGGAGCAGCGCTGAAAAGCAACGAGCCAACGGGTCGGCAGTCAAATAAAACTTGAGTTTGAATACTTCGAAAGAAAATCAAAATTAAGTGTTGACAACAAATGGGAAATGCTTAGAATGCACAACCCTCAGCGCTAACGGCGCGGCGATGGTGAGTCATCGCACCGGGTAACCGGAAATGTTCTTTA
>NZ_RDBW01000072.1:0-1299 GCF_003934235.1 Pseudoalteromonas sp. J010
TATTGTCAGCGTGCCACTCTCATGCCTATATACGTATTACCTTTGATTTCCTATAGGCATTAAAAAAGGCCGCTTTCGCGACCTTTTTTACAGTGTATTGCTACAACCTAAAGCTTATGCTTCGATTGTTGCTACAACACCAGCACCTACTGTACGGCCACCTTCACGGATAGCGAAACGTAGACCTTCGTCCATCGCGATTGGTACGATTAGCTCAACAGTCATCTTGATGTTGTCGCCAGGCATTACCATTTCTACGCCGTCTGGTAGCTGGATGTCACCAGTTACGTCTGTTGTACGGAAGTAGAACTGTGGACGGTAACCTTTGAAGAAAGGAGTGTGACGACCACCTTCATCTTTCGAAAGTACGTATACTTCTGAAGTGAACTTCGTGTGTGGAGTGATTGAACCAGGCTTCGCTAGTACTTGACCACGCTCWACTTCATCACGCTTAGTACCACGTAGTAGTGCACCRATGTTCTCACCCGCACGACCTTCGTCTAGAAGCTTACGGAACATTTCAACACCCGTACAAGTTGTCTTCGTAGTTTCTTTGATACCTACGATTTCAACTTCGTCGTTCACGTTGATGATACCAGCTTCAACACGGCCTGTTACTACTGTACCACGACCCTGGATTGAGAATACGTCTTCGATAGGCATGATGAATGGCTTATCGATGTCACGCTCTGGCTCTGGGATGTAAGTATCTAGTGCTTCTGCAAGCTCAACGATCTTGTCTTCCCACTCTTTCTCACCTTCAAGTGCTTTAAGCGCTGAACCTTGGATTAGAGGTAGGTCATCACCTGGGAAGTCGTACTCAGAAAGTAGTTCACGTACTTCCATCTCTACTAGCTCTAGAAGCTCTTCGTCGTCAACCATGTCACATTTGTTCATGAATACGATGATGTAAGGTACACCAACCTGACGAGAAAGTAGGATGTGCTCACGTGTTTGAGGCATAGGACCGTCAGTAGCTGCAACTACTAGGATCGCGCCGTCCATCTGTGCAGCACCAGTGATCATGTTTTTAACATAGTCAGCGTGTCCTGGACAGTCTACGTGTGCATAGTGACGAGTTGGTGTGTCATACTCAACGTGTGAAGTTGAGATTGTGATACCACGCTCACGCTCTTCTGGAGCGTTATCGATTGATGCGAAGTCTTTTGCTTCACCACCGTATACTTTTGCAAGTACGTTAGTGATTGCTGCAGTTAGAGTTGTTTTACCGTGGTCAACGTGGCCGATTGTACCTACGTTTACGTGCGGTTTTACGCGTTCAAACTTTTCTTTTGCCAT
>NZ_RDBW01000073.1:0-1299 GCF_003934235.1 Pseudoalteromonas sp. J010
CATTATATGTGTCTGGGCGTAACAAAGGTGAGGATGCAAAACTTTATACGCTAGATGCCAATACAGGCGAAGCGACTTATATCATGGACGCACCGGAGCATATTAACGATTTAACCTATGTCGCTAATTGCCAATAACCATTAATGCAGCAGCGGTAAAATAAAGGCGAGGGGAGTCCCTCGCTTTTTTGTTTTTACGTCAGAGCAGTAACCGATACGACACACCTACTAAAAGAATGTTGATCTATTACGTTTTATTCTCTTGCCGGTATGAATAACTTTGCTCCATTGGTCTATTCAATATTGATATAGGGTTTGCCTACGCTAAAAAATCACTTTTCGTAAAATGAAAATCCGCAATTGCATTCTGCGAATAAACATGAAACTTCAAGAGAAAAGATACAAATAAAAAGTATAAGCTATTGATAAATATTAAGTTATTTACTGTTTGTGTTGGCATGTATTGTGCAGTCAACATACAGGTACTTTAACGGAGATTTATTATGAGAGCAGCTCTATTATACTCAGCGCTAATTATTTTACCCTTTGCCACAATAGGCTCGCCAAACTTAGTTAGTAACGGGTCGTTTGAAAATAACTCGGTGTTGACAGGAACTTGGGGGTTAGTGAACGAGATTGAGGGGTGKACGATAGCTGGTGCTCAGCTAGAAATTCAAAAATCAACCATTAGTTTTATAAACTCGCAAGATGGCAGTAACCACGTTGAACTCGACTCGACGGGCAACTATACCATCTACCAAGATCTTGCGACGACTGCTGGTAACAAATACAAAGTAAGTTTTTATTATTCAGCAAGGGTTGAAGGAGATAATTCGACAAACCGTGCCAGAGTATGGTTTGGAGATACAACTTTAACTACTATGAATGCCAACACATTAGGGTGGCAGAAGTTTGAATATACGGTCGTTGCATCAAGTGAGGTTACTCAACTAAGGTTTCAAGGAATGGGTCGTTCAGACTCTTTAGGTGCGTTACTCGACAACGTTGTTGTGACAGAAGAAGTACAGACACCAGCGCCAACGACGGGTTGTAAAGTGGGTGTTTATGGCATAAACAACTTCGGCGAACAGAGCAATAGTTATGTTTACCACTTTGATACCAGTGGTGGTACGTATTCATATGTAGAAGGCGTTGATAACACCGCCTCTAACATCGCGGCGCACAACGGTGAGCTATATTTTATGGAGCAGACTAACGGTACGACCAAAGCTTCATCACTGTGGAAAGTTTCGCTAGATAGCGCCGAGCAAACGCTCGCAGCCAATACCGTGTCTTGGCC
>NZ_RDBW01000074.1:0-1849 GCF_003934235.1 Pseudoalteromonas sp. J010
GGAAGCTGTGTCAACGCCACAGTTTGGGTTGGCTCAAGTGCGCACAGCGCCGTCAACACCCGACCAAGGTGCTGGTCTAGCTGCGCAATGTGTGCCTGYGTAAAGAGCTGCTTRTCATACACCCAAGACAAYCCAATGCCCTGCTCACTGATACTCAGGTCAATATTCAGGTCAAACTTCACCGTGGTGCCCTCTGACTCATACGGCGTCAACGTCACCCCAGGTAAGGTGAACCCCGCTGCTGTATCGGTGTCGTTAATACCATACTCACTGTTGGTCGTGAGCATGATTTGGAATAACGGCCCATGGGCTTGGCTTCTTGGTACATTTAAGCACTCAACCAGCTGCTCAAATGGCACATCCTGATTGGCTTGCGCGTCACTGTGCACTTGTTTGACATGCGCCAAGTACGCAGCCAAGTCATGATGTTGCGTGTTGGTGCGCAGCACCAAAGTGTTCACAAAAAACCCTATCAAAGGTGCCAACTCAGCCTGCAATCGGTTGGCAATRGGCGTGCCGATAACAATATCATTGCTGTTACTGTGTCTTGATAACACCAATGCCAATGCACTGTGTAGCAACATAAATGGCGTCAGCTGATGTGCCTTAGCCAAGGCTAACAGCCCTTKAGCTGTRGCTGCGGGTAAACTGCTGGCAACCACGCCGCCTTCGTGYTGTTTCATTGCCGGACGAGTAAAGTCCAGTGGTAACGCATGGGTGGTGGGTAACTCATCGAGCTGTTTRCGCCAATAGGCCAACTGCGTATTGAGACGACTCTCAGCATCAAATCCTGTGCTAGGTCGAACCCTGTATTTAGCTCAGCCGCAACGTACTCCTCTAGCGTTTTTTCTTCCGCTTCAAGCTTRCTCTGCGTGATAGTAAAGTGCACCTCGTCCATCGCACGGATCTGCTGAACCGGGGTTCCATCCAGCTCCACATAGACCGTTCGTAATACTTCATGGCGCGCGATGATCGCAGTAAACACCTGCTCCAACAACGCAATATCTAGCTGCCCWGAGACAGATAACAGCATCGGCATATTGTATTGCGTTGACCCGCCTTGTAGTTTATCAATTAACCACAATCGTTGTTGTGCAAACGAAGTCTGTGCTGGCGTATCCGTCACGGGGCGCGGCAACAAACTTGGGTAGGCTTGAGCATCACTACGTGCAATMAGTTGTGCCATGGCACTAAAGTTTGCCGCTTCAAAGACCTGCTGCAAAGACACATCCACGCCGCATTGCGCTTTAATGGCTGCGACCAGTCGCATCAATAATAAAGAATGCCCCCCAAGCTCAAAAAAGTTAGCCGTAACACTGATACTCTCARCTGGACGCGCCAGTARTGTCGCCACAATGGCAACGAGTTGCTGCTCTTGCGCTGTACTCGGTGCGACGTATTCGCCAAGAGCATGACGGCCATCCGGCTCTGGTAAGGCACGGCGATCTACTTTGCCATTTGGCGTTAATGGCCACTGCTTCACCAATAACATCACCCCAGGCACCATATACTCTGGTAAACGGGCTTGTAACTGCGCTTTTACATCRCTGATAAACTCCGCCTCGTGCACTTCGYCTTCGGCTTTGATATAGGCCACCAATTGTGTACTGCCCGCGAGGTTTTTTGCCACCACTAACGCTGACTCTACCCCTGCCTGCTGGCTCAGCTGGTTTTCTACTTCACCAAGCTCGATACGATACCCTGATATTTTAACTTGGTCGTCTGTTCGCCCTAAAAAGGCGATATTACCATCCGCCAAATAGCGTACTAAGTCTCCTGTTCGATATAAACGCTTGCTACTATGTGGCTGCGCTGCATCAAAAAATGGATTCTCAACAAACCGCTCTTG
>NZ_RDBW01000075.1:0-1196 GCF_003934235.1 Pseudoalteromonas sp. J010
CACACCATAGTCTTGTGGCCATTAGTACCGCGAGTCTGTTGAACTAAAAAGACCAAATCCTTTCTAACTTCAGGAAGTTCTTCATTAGCTACATTTTCCAACAAAGCAATACGAGTTTCATATTCTGAAACAACGTCTAATTTCTCATTAATCAAGTTATTAATTTGAGCAATCAACTCAATTTTTTGCTGATCGAAATCTTCTTTTTCTTTTACTAAAATATTGACTCGTTCATTTAAACTACCAATAAAGTAAACCGATGCAGCAACAGTAATTGCTATAGTTATTGCCGAAAATGTTAATGTTAGCTTTTCAAATCTAGTCATTTAATACTCCATTCTATACTGCGTAGCTAAGGCCACGCTTTTTGTGGCCGGAACAAATTTGAGCGGTTTGTTATGTGATCTATAGTGCAGGACTTAAATCAACTGCATAGCCCGCATGATGTAGTTCTTTTGCAATATCCATTTTCCACGCCCCACGCTCATCTAAATCGATATACACAACGCCGCTAATATCAAACCAAAACAGACACCCACCTAGACTAACATTCAAGCTGAGGAAATTGTAGTGATCAACTAATTCCGCACAGCGAAAAAATAGGCGACGGAAAAATAGGCAACACCCATTACTATTAATACCCAAGCTGAGGACGTCAAGTAAAAACGTATGAATGCACTTGCATCACTTTGGTCAAAAGCGTATATCGATAGGTTATTTTTTAGCACTCGAGCGTATCTCTACACTAAAACTGGGTTATCGCGCACAACAAAGCGCTGTAAATGCAGCTGTAAGAAATTCGAGAATTGAGAATGTGAGTTTTACTAAGCCAACAAGCGCTCACAGTTTGTTAGGTTTGTTCGTCGTCGTTTTTGCAGTGTTTCACAGTAAGCGGTTATTGTTCGCTCTCGACCAACTGCACCGTGAAATACCCGAGAAAACTGGGTAGTGAGTTTTATCCAGTTCTCAGGTTCTATATTGAGTCGAGTGAGAATGTGTTGAGACTCAGAGATATAACCGCCTTTATCTACTCGAATACAACGGCCTGTGAGTTCAACCAATTCAATATAGGATTTGAGTTCAAAAGGCAGGCCTTTTGGCATATGTTTTCGTGGACTGCCCACAAAGCGCAGTAGGCTTTTTGGTTGCTTTCCCATCTTCGCGTGGTCGATGCGTTTTTTGATGCTGGTGTAGTC
>NZ_RDBW01000076.1:0-1097 GCF_003934235.1 Pseudoalteromonas sp. J010
CACCCGTCCGCCGCTCGTCATCTTCTAGCAAGCTAGAAATGTTACCCACCCGTCCGCCGCTCGTCATCTTCTAGCAAGCTAGAAATGTTACCGCTCGACTTGCATGTGTTAGGCCTGCCGCCAGCGTTCAATCTGAGCCATGATCAAACTCTTCAATTAAAAGTTTTTTTGAAACCTAAGTTTCATGCTCATTGAATTCTGATTTTGATACCTTTCGGTATCGAATTGACTGTGCTGAATAAACTATGTTTATTCTGTTGGTCACTCAGTTCAATTGAGACTCTAAATTTGCTTGCATCACCTAGCGAACTAGACTCTGCTGTTAGAACTCAATCTGTACGAGTGCCCACACAGATGATTGCTTCATATTGTT
The DNA here is from genome assembly GCF_003934235.1 of Pseudoalteromonas sp. J010. Classification (NCBI taxonomy): domain Bacteria; kingdom Pseudomonadati; phylum Pseudomonadota; class Gammaproteobacteria; order Alteromonadales; family Pseudoalteromonadaceae; genus Pseudoalteromonas; species Pseudoalteromonas sp. J010. Next base: position 374 of record NZ_RDBW01000076.1, read on the forward strand.
AAAGAACATTCCGGTTACCCGGTGCGATGACTCATCATCRCTGCGCCGTTAGCGCTGAGGGTTGTGCATTCTAAGCATTTCCCATTTGTTGTCAACACTTAATTTTGATTTTCTTTCGAAGCATTCAAACTCAAGTTTTATTTGACTCCCGACTCGTTGGCTCGTTGCTTTTCAGCGCTGCTCCCCGTGTCGGTGGATGCGCATTATAGGGAGATCCGATTTAAGTGCAACCCTTTTTTTAAAGAAAATTGCGAAAAAACATTTGTTCGAGCAAAAATAAAGCGAAACGTCTATTTTTGACACTTTAATATACAAAAAAGGGCTAAAAGGAAGTCATTATTATTGCTTATAAGCATTTTTTCACTTTATCCGCTGATAAGTCGTTAGCAGAGTTATAAAGTTTAGTTCACCTGATATCGGTTCTAGCTACTAGTTTCCAAACATTACAGTAGACAATAGCACCTATCATGTACTGTAGATGTGCCACCCTCATGTCTATGTACGTAGCATCTTGGATTTTCTATAGGCATTAAAAAGGCAGGATACTAAGAGCGACCTTTTTACTGTGTATTGCTACAACCCAAAGCTGATGCTTCGATTATGGCAACTAAACCTATTAAGTATTGTCAGCGTGCCACTCTCATGCCTATATACGTATTACCTTTGATTTCCTATAGGCATTAAAAAAGGCCGCTTTCGCGACCTTTTTTACAGTGTATTGCTA
>NZ_RDBW01000077.1:0-988 GCF_003934235.1 Pseudoalteromonas sp. J010
GGGTTTCGGGTTTCTAAAGTATTGCGCGGTGCCACATAGAGGTTATCGGCTTGAAGCTCTGGTGCAGGCAGAGCCTTACGGTCAAGCTTGCCGTTACCGGTGAGTGGAATATGTTCAACTAGGATAAAGTGACTGGGCACCATGTACTCTGGTAACGCAGCACTTAGGGCAAGCTTTAACTCAGTAATTTCAAGGGTAGACTCTGCAACAAGGTAGGCAGCCAATGCTTTGCCTTGCGGTGCAGGTACATCAATCACCACGGCGTTTTGTACGCCTTGCTGATTGGCAATGGCAGCGGCAATTTCGCCTAATTCAACGCGATAACCACGRATTTTTACCTGCTCATCGTTACGACCGAGATACGCCAAGTCGCCGTTGTCTAGGAAACGGGCTAGATCACCGGTTTTGTAGAGTTTGYTATGGSCGGGGTCATGACTAAACGGGTTRTCAATAAAGCGCTCGGCATTAAGCTCAGGGCGATTTAAGTAACCACGGGCAACCCCAAGACCTGAAATATACAACTCACCCGGTGCGCCAATAGGCATGGGCTGGAGCGACTCAGATAATACATGAAGATTAACGTTAGGATAGGCTTTACCTATGCCTTGATGAAGGCGAGGGTACGCCTGTGCTAGCATCGCACCGACAGTGGTTTCCGTGGGGCCATATTCGTCGAAGATAGCATTAACATGGCCGCTTAAGGCGTCAATGGCCTGCTCAGTCAGTGCTTCACCGCCAAGCATTAGGGTATCAACGTGAGCATCGCTACCAGGTAAGAGTGCCATGGCAAGACTCGGTGTGGTTTTTACAAAACCAATATTCACGGTGCTGAGATGAGCTCTAAAGGCGGCAGCATCAAGAATATCGCCTTCATAGACACACACGGTTTGCCCCGCGAGAAGCGGACATAAGGTGGTCGTGACTGACAGGTCAAAACAGTAGTTAGACGAAAAGTCGATGTTACGATACTTATCCCCTAACTGGCGGG
>NZ_RDBW01000078.1:0-892 GCF_003934235.1 Pseudoalteromonas sp. J010
GACCTGACCTGAAATATACAACTCACCCGGTGCGCCAATAGGCATGGGCTGGAGCGACTCAGATAATACATGAAGATTAACGTTAGGATAGGCTTTACCTATGCCTTGATGAAGGCGAGGGTACGCCTGTGCCAGCATCGCGCCGACAGTGGTTTCCGTGGGGCCATATTCGTCGAAGATAGCATTAACATGGCCGCTTAACGCGTCAATGGCCTGCTCAGTCAGCGCTTCACCACCGAGCATTAGGGTATCAACGTGAGCGTCACTGCCTGGTAAGAGTGCCATGGCAAGACTCGGTGTGGTTTTTACAAAACCAATATTCGCGGCGTTGAGGTGAACTCTAAAGGCGGCAGCATCAAGAATATCGCCTTCATAGACACACACGGTTTGCCCCGCGAGRAGCGGACATAAGGTGGTCGTSACWGACAGGTCAAAACAGTAGTTAGACGAAAAGTCGATGTTACGATACTTATCCCCTAACTGGCGGGTTAAGGCRTGWAGGTAATAGAGCACATTGTGCTGAGTGAGCATCACGCCTTTGGGTTGYCCGGTTGTCCCTGAGGTGTAGATGATATAAGCCAAGTTAGTCAAGGCCGTTKGACGCACTAAATTCTCATGCTCCACCGCCAGTGCATGGGTATTGACACGGAGCGCTTTCACGCCTTTTCCAAGYAYAGGGTTAAGTGAGGGTAAGTGACTTTCCTGCGTTAGCACTAAGTCGGTATTGGTGTCGGTTAAAATAAATTCAACCCGAGCTTCGGGGTAGTCTGGTGAAACAGGGACATAGGCACCACCGGCTTTGAGCACAGCCAACATAGCAATGAGCATCTCGCTGCTGCGAGAAAAGTAAAGCGCGATAGGGGTATCGGCAGGCAATAGGCCAGCTTGGGCT
>NZ_RDBW01000079.1:0-866 GCF_003934235.1 Pseudoalteromonas sp. J010
GTTTCACAGTAGGCGGTTACTGTTCGCTCTCGACCAACTGCACCATGAAATACCCGAGAAAACTGCGTAGTGAGTTTTATCCAGTTCTCATGTTCTATATTTAGTCGAGTGAGAATGTGTTGAGACTCAAAGATATAACCGCGTTTATCGGCGCGAATACAACGGCCTGTGAGTTCAACCAATTCAATATAGGATTTGAGTTCAAAAGGCAGGCCTTTTGGCATATGTTTTCGTGGGCTGCCCACAAAGCGTAGTAGGTTTTTTGGTTGCTTTCCCAGCTTAGCATGGTCGATGCGTTTTTTGATGCTAGTGTAGTCTGAGGTTTCAGGTGTTGCGGCGATGTTGGCTCTAATGGGGTTTAAGTCTACGTAAACGAGGCAAGCGGCCAATGCAGCCTCGTCCAGTAATGCCTGGGATTTAAACCGTCCTTCCCAAAAACGGCCTGTACAATTGTCTTCTCTATTTGCTCGGCGGGCGATGTCTTCGTTAAGTACTCGCATAAACCAGCTAATATCGGCCAGCCTTTCCCTGTACTTATCAACCAGCTCATCTAATATCAACTGCTCCGACTCATTGAGTGGCTCACCTTCAGTAAATTTTTGGCTTATTCCATTACCTTTAAACAACTTGTGCCATCGTATCACAATCGCTTCATCGGACAGACGTTTCGCCTTGTTGTCATCAACATATAAAACAATGTGAGTATGATTACTCATCACGGCATAAGCACAAACATCAATACAAAATACGGAAGCCAACATCAATAGCTTTTCTTCAACCCAATCCCTGCGGTGTTCGTATGATTTACCAGTAAATTTATCTTCGCCACAGAGAAATGCGCGCCTGACGCAACGGGAGATACAGTG
>NZ_RDBW01000080.1:0-782 GCF_003934235.1 Pseudoalteromonas sp. J010
GGTTTACCCGGTTTACCCTGCGATCTTTAATCTCACCGTCGCTCATCACCATGCGGGTGCTAAAGCGGTCGGAGGTTCACTACCCACAAAGTACGTCCTGCGTCTGTCATTTCCCTCAAGTGGTAAAATAAAGAGATATACAAGCCGACGTAAGTCGGTTTTTTTGTGCCTGAATATACAGTGTAGGAGCAGGTTTACCCTGCGATCTTTAATCTCACCGTCGCTCATCACCATGCGGGTGCTAAAGCGGTCGGAGGTTCACTACCCACAAAGTACGTCCTGCGTCTGTCATTTCCCTCAAGTGGTAAAATAAAGAGATACACAAGCCGACGTAAGTCGGTTTTTTTGCTCCTAAATATACAGTGTAGGAGCAGGTTTACCCTGCGATCTTTAATCTCACCGTCCTCATCGCCATACGGATGCTAGAGCGGTCATAGGTTCACTCCCCACAAAGTACGTCCTGCGTCCGCCACTTTCCTCAAGTGGTAAAATAAAGAGATACACAAGCCGATGTAAGTCGGTTTTTTTGTACCTGAATATACAGTGTAGGAGCAGGTTTACCCTGCGATCTTTAATCTCACCGTCACCCATCGCCATACGGATGCTAAAGCGGTCGGAGGTTCACTACCCACAAAGTACGTCCTGCGTCTGTTATTTCCCTCAAGTGGTAAAATAAAGAGATACACAAGTCGACGTAAGTCGGTTTTTTTGTACCTGAATATACAGTGTAGGAGCAGGTTTACCCTGCGATCTTTAATCTCACCGTCCTCATCGCCATACGG
>NZ_RDBW01000009.1:0-116441 GCF_003934235.1 Pseudoalteromonas sp. J010
TAGGTGCTGGTGTTGTAGCAACAATCGAAGCATAAGCTTTAGGTTGTAGCAATACACTGTAAAAAAGGTCGCTAGGTGCTGGTGTTGTAGCAACAATCGAAGCATAAGCTTTAGGTTGTAGCAATACACTGTAAAAAAGGTCGCGAAAGCGGCCTTTTTTAATGCCTATAGGAAATCAAAGGTAATACGTATATAGGCATGAGAGTGGCACGCTGACAATATATGGATTGTCATAATCAACACATATCCCCATTATCCATAAGAACCACACAACAATCTCCCGATATATCTTTTTGATGAACTAAAATCCACATTCTAACCACTCAATTAGCCTATTCTATAAGTTATACCAATTAGCTTTAATACTTGTTCAATTTGAAGGCGTAATACCAATTTGACTTAATACTTGCTCAATTTGAAGGAGTAAATCTGACGCTAACAGCGTTAAAAATTTCTTATTTAGAACAACTAAATAGCAAAATTTTTGCCTTGCCTACAGGACGTAGGTACCTCGGCGTGAGCAGGACGCGGAAGCGGTGTTATCGACAAGATTTTCTCACCTCAAAATAGACGGCTTAATTAAAGATAATGGGTATTAATACTTTGCCTCCATTGACGTAAAAATTTGGTTAAATTCGTAAAGATGTGCAAAATAAGCCTGTATAAAAAATAAGATTAGGAAGTGAAATCATGTTAGCTCTATCAACCCGAGTGATTGTTGCTGTGCTCAGTACTGCAATTTCCCTATGTACTTTTACCAGTTATGCCAAAGTCGATAAGGAGAGATCTTATATTCTTGCAACAGCATCATCAGGGGGAACGTTTTATCCTGTGGGGGTTGCAATTGCGACATTAGCCAAACTTAAAATCACGCCACAGCATGGTATGAGTGTATCTGCTATAACCTCAGCAGGTTCGGGTGATAATCTAAAACTAATGCGAAATAAAGAGGCTGAGCTGGCTATCTTACAAGGACTTTATGGCGCTTGGGCAACGCAAGGCGAAGGGGCGATGTCCACGGCAGGAAAGCAAGACTATCTGCGTTCAGTAACTATGCTTTGGCAGAATGTTGAGCACTTTGTAATTGATAAAAAGTATGCCAAAACGGGTAATGTGTCAGACTTAAAAAATCTTTACTCGCAAGGATTTGGTATTGGTAAACGTAATTCAGGCACAGAAGGATCGGGCAAGCACATTATGGCTGCACTAAGTATTGATAGTGAGAAATTCACTTTGGTTCATAAAGGCTATGCAGGCTCTGCTAATGCGTTACAAAACGGTCAAATTGCAGGGATGAATATTCCCGCAGGCGTGCCAGTTAGTGCTATCACAAGTGCTTACGCTGCTGATGCTCAAGGGATAACTGTGCTTGATTTTACGGATGAGCAGCTACAAAAAGTAAATGGTGGGACTGAACTGTGGTCTCGTTTCGAAATTCCAGCAAACACTTATCCAGGTCAAACCAAAGCCATCAAAACGATTGCCCAGCCTAATTTCCTTGCTGTTCACAAAGATATGAACGAAGAAGATGTTTACCTTCTTACTAAGACGATTTATGAAAACTTGGTTTTTTTACAGACTATCCATAAAGCAACCAAAGCAATGGCAATTGAAAAAGCGTTAATAGGACTCCCTGCTAAATTACACCCAGGGGCACTAAAATATTATCAAGAAATAGGTATCGAGATACCTGCCCACCTGCAGTAGTTCTGGTCGTTAAGCAAAGTGAGACAGTATGTACCAATGAGTAGTATCAAAAATGAGCCGGATAGTTTAGTAGTACCAACAAAGCCCCAGAGTAACAAAGCAAGGCTAGCTTTCTATTTGGCGGTAATCACAAGCCTCTTACATCTTTATTTTAATTTAGTTGCTACCTGGCCAGACAATTATATTTCAGCCATTCACTTTATGTTGTTTGGGAGCTTTTTATTACTGACTGTGCCGCTTAAGAGTGGCAGATGGACATGGGTTGCTCATGTGATTGATGTTGGGCTATGTGTAAGCTTAGTACTCAGTTGTGGCTATCTCGTGCTCTATAGTGACGCATTGGCAGCACGTAACTATGAATTTGCAACAGCTGACTGGCTAGCATCGATTACCGCTACGTTAGTGGCGCTAGAGTTAGTTCGTCGAAGTATGGGATGGTTTATTCCCGTTATGATCATGCTGGCGATGAGCTATGTATTGTTTCTTGGGCAATATATTGACGGTATTTTTCATTTTGCAGGACTCAGCGCTGAAACAATACTGTTTCGAAATTATTTTGATGACGGGCTCTTTGGGCCTATTGCCAAGATCTCTTGGACATTCGTATTTATGTTCATCCTGTTCGGTAGCTTTTTAGTTCAAGCGGGAACCGGTGATTTTATTATTCGTTTATCTAACGCACTTGTTGGGCGCATGGTTGGTGGCCAAGGTTTGGTTGCTGTGGTGAGTTCAGGCATGATGGGGTCAGTATCTGGATCTGCGATTGCCAATACAGCTGCAACTGGTGTGATCACAATCCCTTTAATGAAGAAGGCCGGATTTCCGGCAAAATTTGCCGCTGCTGTTGAAGCTGGAGCCTCAACAGGTGGCCAGTTGATCCCACCAATTATGGGAGCCGGTGTGTTTGTGATGGCTTCATACACGCAGATCCCATATCTCACAATTATTGCGGCGGCGTTTATGCCAGCGGTACTGTACTTTGCTTCCATTGCTATTTTTGTAAGAATTCAGGCAAAGCGATTAGGTATTAAACCATCAGAACACGCCGAGCAATTGAGTGCATGGCAAGAGTTAAAAGCGGGTTGGCATCATCTGTTACCTATATTGCTGCTGGTTGCACTTATGGTTTATGGCTTTACACCCACCTACGCCGTTAGTATTGCAACCCTCAGTGTATACTTATTTTCTTTGGGGTCTCGCACGCCAATGGGTTATTCAAAAGTACTCGCAGCACTTGCTTCGGCAACAGAGAATAGCGCCAAAACAGCGGTGTTATTGGTAACTATAGGTGTGCTTATTAATTGTATATCTATCAGCTCACTTGGGGTTACTTTCTCTTTGATGATCAATGAATGGGCTGGGTCGAATTTGATGTTGTTGCTGGTGTTGATTGCATTGGCATCTCTAATCGTTGGAATGGGCTTACCTGTTACGGCATCTTATATTGTGTTAGCGACACTCTCAGCGCCTGCACTGTACGGATTGATCAGTCAATCTGCATTGGTAGAGGTGATAGTCAACGGCCAACTCAACGATACCGCGAACATGATGATGCAGATGATGGCGCCAAGCCTCAGTGAGATTTATAACTTGCCTACAACCAGCGCCAATGAGGTAATGACTATACTGGCTGGGTTACCACCAGAAGCCATTGAGATTATTCGTAGCAATCAATTCGATGCTTCGCACTTGGCGATGATGCTTCTATCAGCGCACATGATTATCTTTTGGCTGTCGCAAGATAGTAACGTGACCCCACCGGTGTGCTTGGTAGCCTTTACTGCGGCTGGGATCGCAAAAACTCCACCAATGGCAACGGGAGTAGAAGCATGGAAGACAGCTAAAGCCTTATATATAGTGCCACTATTATTTGCTTACACTCCTTTTATAGGCGGTACTCACGTTGAAGTGATGCAAATATTTTTTACTGCCCTCATCGGTATCTATGCACTGGTTGCTGCAATTTATGGATATGCAGAGTCTCAATTGAAGCCATGGATAAGAGGAGTTATTGCGATTGCTGGCGTGTCGTTAGTATGGCCACATCAAATGTACTATCTAGACATTGGTGCAGCAATGATGGTGATTTCCTTGATTGCAACGCAAGTTTGGGTGGCTAGAACGGCAAGAGCATAAAGAACTTCTTATTGAGAACAACTAAATAGCAAAGTTCTTTCTTGCCCTCACGGGTGTAGGTACCTAGGTGGCGTCGTTGCTACCAATAAGGTTTTCCCGCCTCAAAGTAGCTCGCTTAATCAAGCAAGTTGGTATAAAAGGCCCTAAAACATGGGCCTTTTAGCATTATACGATATGTTGAATGGACTGATAAATCCTAGCAGGAAGGAGTGCTTTTAAATGTTGCTCCAATGTCAGCAAAGTCGTTGTGCCACGAATACCTGTACCTTCATCTTGCTCAATAAAGCCCTGCTCTTTCAAACTAGAAACAAAAGCGCTTAGTACTTTCTTGTCAAAAAACTCGGGGCTTTTGACTCCATGCAATGTCCCAAGTCGCTCGGCCAGTAGTGCGCTCTCGCTTTCGAGCTCACTGCGACTCAAGCCCTGATGGTGTTTAACTAGGTTGATGGTGATTGCATAACGCTCTAGGGTCAAATGGATCACTTTACCTAGCATTTCAAGTTGAGCTAAGGCTGCCCCCTCTTTGTTAACAGAAGCTAGGTGTCCGTCAAATGAAATAAGCTTCTGGGCTGCAAAGAAGGATAAAATAGATTCGATATAATCGTCTTGAAGATCGGTTAAAAACCACTCTTTAGCGAATAAAGGGTATAGCAACTCAACTTCTTTTCTGCATTCATCAATGCTTAAGCTGTAGCGGTTGAAAAGCTGTTGCGCTATTAAACTAGGTACTGCAAATAAATGAAGAATATTATTTCGATAATAATTTAGCAGCGCACGCTCATGTTCTTTAACACTGATGATGCTACCAAAGCTATCGTCAATGACATCGAACTTATCGAGCTTTAGAGCATGACTCAAGAGTGCTTCAGCACTACAAGCTGGGATTGTAGCATTGTTGTGATAGGGGGCTTGCCTGTGTAACTCTAGGTACAATTCGAGCTGCTGTAATAGCTGCGGCTTTGGTAATGCAAACTGTTCATTACTTAACAATATTGTGGCAAGAAGGTTGACAGAGTTAAGCGCTGCAGAGTTATTTATCTCGGTCATGATCACCTCAGAGAGATCAGCCACTTGTTTGTTTAGCCACACAGGCTTTTGTGCTTCTGTTGGGTGGATTGATGCACGCCAGTCAGGCTGCTGTTCGTTTAGAAATTGATTGACAGAAATTGGCTCGCCAAAATTTAAGTAGCCTCGTCCGTAATTTTTCAGATTCTTAATAGCCTTAAAAATGCCAAATATAGACTCATTTTTTTTGCTATTGCCGGCTAACTCTTTTAGGTACGTATTGATTTCCATCACATGTTCATAACCGAGGTAAACAGGTACTAGCGAAATAGGTCTATCGATACCTCGTAGCATAGACTGGAGCGTCATAGCCAGCATGCCCGTTTTTGGTGGCAATAAGCGACCTGTGCGACTGCGTCCACCTTCGGTATAAAATTTGACAGAGTAGCCTTTAATGAATAGCTGGCTGAGGTACTCTTTGAATACCGCAGAATACAGCTTATTTCCAGAAAAGGAGCGGCGAATAAAGAAAGCACCGCTGCGTCTAAAAATAGGGCCTGCAGGGAAAAAATTAAGATTGACACCTGCCGCAATATGCGGAGGCACTAAGCCTTGGTGATAAATGACATAGGTAAGTAGTAAGTAGTCCATATGGCTACGATGACAGGGGACATAGATGATTTCATGACCTTTATCAGCAAGTGCTTGGACTTTATCTGAGTTATTTACCTCAATGCCATTATAAAGTTTATTCCAAAGCCAAGTCAGAGCCCTATCTGCTACGCGCACCATGGCATCGGAATAATTCGCCGCGATTTCATCAAGTAAAGATAATGCTTGTAAGCGTGCCTCTTCTTGACTAAGGCCTTTTGCTTTGGCTTCGTCGGCAATGGCTTTTTTGATACTTTGTGATGCCAATATTGAACTGAATAGTTGCTCACGAGAAGGGAGCTTTGGTCCAGTTGCTGCGAGTTTTTGGCGTCTAAAGTGCACTCTGGCAACGCGTAAAAGCTTATGAGGAAGCTCTTCAACATCGGCTTTATCAGTAAGTAGTTGGTTAAGTTCAATAGGGCGTGAAAATCGAACAAAGTTGTCACGACCTGAAAACATCACTACAAAGCACTTTCGCAACCAGCTTGGGGTCAGTGAATTTGATAACAGCGTGCCCACACCTGGTTTTTCTTTGCCTGGGTTTCTACCCCAAAGAATAGTCACAGGGATAACTTGGACATTTTGATTGATATCGGCTTTTAACGCTTCAAAAATTGCCTTGCTATGAGCAAGGGCATTGCTTGGCTTGTGGCTATTGCCAAATACGCTCGGTGGCGCTTGGATCCCAACAAACCGGTTGAGCTCTTTATTTCCTATTTTTTCTTTTTGGGAAGGTCTTGGCAAGCCAAGCTTCTTACACATTATATCCAACGCGACCATATCTGAAGTTGAATCTAACGTCGCCACATAAAAAGTAGGTATGCTTGGGTCAAGCTCATAGTCATTAATGGGATTTTCTGGCAATACTTTACTTTTGACGAAAAGCCAATTGCTACAACGAGCGATAGTGGTGAGCAAATAAGAAAAAATCTGCATGGAAATACCGAACAATTATCATTAATTATAGAATACCAAGATTTAACTGGACTGACCATTTCAACTGCTATTTTCAGCCATCTTGCTCTGTTTTTTGATGCTTTAAAAAGTAGCACAGTTATCTTAACGGACAATGATAGAAAGCTGTTTGTGCAGGTTGCTTTACTCTAAAGTTGCCAAGGCTGCGCCTAAACGCTGGTTATTTTACGGCCATAAAATTACTTTATAATAGTTGTTGCATTTATCACCAATATCACTATAATATGCAGACTTTCTTGACCATAGTGTCTTTGAAAGTAAATGAAAGGTCTGGATTTCAGGCCCTATGAACAGGAACTCCGATTGTGAGTTCAATGGTAGAAATAAATTAACAACCGACTTCTCAGGAATTATTGAGCTAGTCTCGGTCGTTTTTTTATGCTCTTTTTAAATGCTCTTTTTATTTTGAGGTTTAAGAATGTCAAATCAACGCATTCGTATTCGCCTAAAAGCTTTTGACCACCGTTTGATTGACCAATCAACGGCGGAAATCGTGGAAACAGCGAAGCGCACTGGTGCACAGGTTCGTGGTCCAATCCCACTACCTACGCGCAAAGAACGTTTCACAGTATTGATCTCTCCGCACGTTAACAAAGACGCGCGTGATCAGTATGAAATCCGCACCCACAAACGTCTGATCGACATCGTAGAACCAACTGACAAGACTGTAGACGCGCTAATGCGCCTAGACCTTGCTGCTGGTGTTGATGTTCAAATCAGCCTGGGTTAATCGGAAGATTAGAGAGGTTTTAGGAAAATGGCATTAGGTCTAGTCGGTCGTAAAGTGGGTATGACACGTATCTTCACTGAAGATGGTGTATCTATCCCTGTGACAGTTATCGAAGCGACTCCTAACCGTGTTACGCAGATCAAATCTGACGCAACTGACGGTTATAACGCGCTTCAAGTTACTGCAGGCGAGAAAAAAGCAAGCCGTGTAAACAAACCAGCAGCGGGTCACTTCGCTAAAGCTGGCGTTGAAGCGGGTCGCGGCCTGTGGGAATTCCGTCTTAACGGCGGTGAAGGTGAATTTGAAGTAGGTTCAGAGCTAACTGTTGAACTTTTCACTGAAGTGAAAAAAGTAGACGTTACTGGTACTTCAAAAGGTAAAGGTTTCCAAGGTGGTGTTAAGCGCTGGAACTTCAGCATGCAAGACGCAACTCACGGTAACTCTCTATCTCACCGTGCTCCTGGTTCAATCGGTCAAAACCAGTCTCCTGGTAAAGTTTTCAAAGGTAAGAAAATGGCCGGTCAAATGGGTAATGTTCGTTCTACGACACAGAACCTTGAACTAGTACGTGTTGACGCAGAGCGTAACTTGCTTTTAGTTAAAGGTGCAGTACCTGGCGCTATCGGCGGTGACGTTATCGTTAAACCAGCTGTTAAAGCATAAGTCCTGGAGATTTAGTGATGGAATTAGCAATTAAAGGCGCTGGTGCGCTTGAAGTTTCCGAAGCTACTTTTGGACGTGAGTTTAACGAAGCATTAGTACACCAAGTAGTTGTTGCTTACGCAGCAGGTGCTCGTCAAGGTACTAAAGCTCAACTGACACGTTCTGAAGTACGCGGTGGTGGTAAGAAACCATTCCGCCAAAAAGGTACTGGCCGTGCTCGTGCTGGTACAATCCGCAGCCCAATCTGGCGCAGCGGTGGTGTGAGCTTTGCAGCTAAGCCGCAAGATCACAGCCAAAAAGTTAACCGTAAGATGTATCGCGGTGCGATCAAGAGCATTCTTTCTGAGCTTGTTCGTCAAGATCGTCTAGTAGTTGTTGAAGATTTTGGTCTAGAAGCACCAAAAACTAAAGAACTAGTAGCTAAGCTTAAAGAACTTGAGCTTAAAGACGTACTAATCGTGACTGAAGAAGTAGATGAGAATCTATTCCTTTCTGCACGTAACCTGTACAAGGTTGACACGCGTGACGTAGCTGGCATCGACCCAGTAAGCCTAATCGCTTTCGATAAGGTTCTGATTACTGCTGCTGCTGTTAAGCAACTTGAGGAGGCGCTAGCATGATCCGTGAAGAACGTCTTTTAAAAGTAATCCTTGCTCCACACATCTCTGAGAAGAGCACTGTATCTGCTGAAGAAAACAACACGATTGTTTTCAAAGTAGCAAAAGATGCAAACAAAGCAGAAATTAAAGCTGCTATTGAAAAGCTTTTCGAAGTAGAAGTAACTGGTGTTCGCACTCTAAATGTTAAGGGTAAGACAAAGCGTACTGGTATGCGTTTTGGCCGTCGTAGCGATTGGAAAAAAGCATACGTTACTCTTAAAGAAGGTAGCGAGCTAGACTTTGTCGGCGGCGCCGAGTAATAAGGGGAGTTAGAATTATGGCACTTCAAAAGTGTAAACCAACTTCTGCGGGTCGTCGTCACGTCGTTAAAGTGGTTAACCCTGATCTACACAAGGGTAAGCCTTACGCTCCGCTACTAGAGAAAAACTCTAAATCAGGCGGTCGTAACAACAACGGTCGTATCACGGTTCGTCACATCGGTGGTGGTCATAAGCAGCACTACCGTGTAATCGACTTTACACGCACAAAAGATGGCATTCCTGCTAAAGTTGAGCGTCTAGAGTACGATCCAAACCGTAGCGCAAACATCGCTCTTGTATTATATGCAGACGGTGAGCGTCGTTACATTATTGCACCTAAGGGTCTTAAAGCAGGTGATGCAATCCAATCTGGTGTTGATGCACCAATCAAGGTTGGTAACACACTACCTATGCGTAATATCCCTGTAGGTTCTACAGTACACAACGTTGAACTTAAACCTGGCAAAGGTGCACAAATTGCACGTTCTGCTGGTGCTTACGTACAGATCCTTGCTCGTGAAGGTCAATACGTAACACTACGTCTTCGCTCTGGTGAAGTTCGTAAGGTTGAGTCTGATTGTCGTGCGACTCTTGGCGAAGTAGGTAACGCAGAGCACATGCTACGTTCACTAGGTAAAGCTGGTGCAAATCGTTGGCGTGGTATCCGTCCTACAGTTCGTGGTGTTGCCATGAACCCGATTGACCACCCACACGGTGGTGGTGAAGGTCGTACTTCTGGTGGTCGTCACCCTGTATCTCCATGGGGCGTACCTACTAAGGGTTACAAGACTCGTAAGAACAAGCGTACTGATAAGTTCATCGTACGTCGTCGTACTAAATAATAGTTGAGGAATTGCCATGCCACGTTCTCTCAAGAAAGGTCCATTTATTGACCTACACTTGCTGAAGAAGGTAGAGAAAGCGTTGGAAAGCGGTGACAAGAAGCCAATTAAAACTTGGAGCCGTCGTTCAATGATCATACCTAACATGATCGGATTGACCATCGCTGTCCATAATGGTCGTCAGCACGTTCCTGTGTTCATCACAGACGAAATGATCGGTCACAAACTAGGTGAATTTGCACCTACACGTACTTACCGCGGTCACGCTGCGGATAAGAAAGCTAAGAAACGTTAATCGGAGGGTATGATGGAAGCATTAGCTAAACACAAATTCGCCTCTGGTTCGGCGCAGAAAGCACGTCTAGTGGCAGATCAGATCCGTGGACTTCCGGTTGATCGCGCGCTAGAAATCCTGGCGTACAGCCCGAAGAAAGCGGCTGTATTAGTTAAGAAAGTACTTGAGTCTGCTATCGCGAACGCGGAGCACAACGAAGGTGCTGACATTGATGAGCTTAAAGTGGCTAAAGTATTTGTAGACGAAGGTCCTACAATGAAACGTATTATGCCACGTGCTAAAGGACGCGCAGACCGCATCCTTAAGCGTACAAGCCACATCACTGTTGTGGTATCGGATAGCTAGGAGATATAAGTAATGGGACAAAAAGTTCATCCTACTGGTATTCGCCTAGGTATCTCAAAGCCTTGGGTATCTACTTGGTACGCGAATACAAAAGATTTCTCTGAACAGCTTTTTGGCGATCACAAAGTACGTCAATACCTTACTAAGGAATTGAAAAGTGCTTCTGTAGCTAAGATCGTTATCGAGCGTCCAGCTAAATCAATCCGTGTAACAATTCACACAGCTCGTCCTGGTGTTGTTATCGGTAAAAAAGGTGAAGATGTTGAAAAGCTTCGCCAAGCTGTAACTAAGCTTGCTGGTGTACCTGCGCAAATCAACATCGCAGAAGTACGTAAGCCAGAGCTAGATGCACAATTAGTTGCTGACGGTATTTCTTCTCAGTTAGAGCGTCGTGTTATGTTCCGTCGTGCTATGAAGCGCGCAGTACAAAACGCAATGCGTCTAGGTGCGAAGGGTATCAAAGTTGAAGTAAGCGGCCGTCTAGGCGGTGCTGAAATCGCACGTTCTGAGTGGTACCGTGAAGGTCGTGTACCTCTACACACTCTACGTGCTGATATCGACTACGCAACTTCAGAAGCTTTGACCACTTACGGTATCATCGGTGTTAAGGTTTGGATCTTCAAAGGCGAAGTAATTGGTGGTCTTCCACTAGTTCAAGAGCAAGAGAAGCCAGCTAAACGTGCGCCGAAGAAAGCTAAAAAAAGTGCTAAGTAAGAGGTAGCGACTAATGTTACAGCCAAAACGTACAAAATTCCGTAAGGTACACAAAGGCCGCAACCGTGGTCTGGCTACCAGCGGTAACAAAGTTAGCTTCGGTTCTTTCGGCTTGAAAGCGACTGGCCGTGGCCGTATGACTGCTCGTCAAATCGAAGCAGCTCGTCGTGCTATGACACGTCACGTCAAGCGTCAAGGTAAAATCTGGATCCGTGTATTCCCAGATAAGCCAATTACAGAAAAGCCGCTTGAAGTTCGTATGGGTAAAGGTAAAGGTTCTGTTGAATACTGGGTTGCTGAAATTCAGCCTGGTAAAGTGCTTTACGAAATGGAAGGTGTTTCTGAAGAGCTTGCTCGTGAAGCATTTAACCTTGCTTCTCGTAAACTACCATTCAAGACAACTTTCGTAACTCGGACGGTAATGTAATGAAAGCTAGCGAATTAAAAGACAAAAGCGTAGAAGAGCTAAATGCTGAACTTCTTGAGCTACTTCGTGAGCAGTTTAACCTGCGCATGCAAGCGAGCACTGGTCAGCTAGCTCAAACTCACGAACTGAGAAAAGTACGTCGCAACATTGCGCGTGTTAAAACGGTTATTAACCAGAAGGCAGGTGCATAATGAGCGATAAGATCCGTACTCTTCAAGGTCGTGTAGTAAGCGATAAAATGGACAAATCAATTGTTGTTGCTATCGAGCGTCAGGTTAAGCACCCGATCTACGGTAAGTTCATCAAGCGTACAACTAAGTTGCACGCACACGATGAAAACAACACGGCACTAGCAGGTGACGTCGTGACTATTCGCGAATGTGCGCCAATCTCTAAGAAAAAATCTTGGATGCTAGTTGACGTGATTGAACGTCCTAAGAAAGCTTAATTTTAGTTTTTAACTAAATTAGACTTTTGATAAAGCCCCAGCATATGCCGGGGCTTTTGCGTTTCTGGATAATTTTTATAAATGGCTATCGAACGTCAGGTTATACCAATTTGCTTAATTAAGTGGTCTATCTTGAGGCGAGAAAATCTTCTCGATAACTCCGCTACCGCATCCTGCTATCGCTAAGGTACCTACATCCATATAGGCAAGGCAAAAATCTTGCTATTTAGTTGTTCTAAATGAGAAATTTTTAACGCTGTTAGCGTCAGATTTACTCCTTCAAATTGAGCAAGTATTAAGTCAAATTGGTATTAAGCATCCGATCTACGGTACTCTTTATAGAAAGAAAGCATCAAGCGTACAACTAAGTTGCACGCACACGATGAAAACAACACGGCTACTCACAGGTGACGTCGTGACTATTCGCGAATGTGCGCCAATCTCTAAGAAAAAATCTTGGACGCTAGTTGACGTGATTGAACGTCCTAAGAAAGCTTAATTTTAGTTTTTAACTAAATTAGACTTTTGATAAAGCCCCAGCACATGCTGGGGCTTTTGCGTTTCTGGGAAGTTGGTTATCGCCTTGATGGTCGGTATCACTAAAGTGTGCTGTCTTTTTACGATACAGCCGTTATGCTAGAAAAAATAATAAAAAATCATCACAGTTATGTTTTCTATCGGGCTTATCAGTCTTCTTGCACTGCTGTATTTAGCGCTTTTATTTACCATTGCATGGGGCGCGGATAGGGCAAGTACTAAATTTCGCTCTTATCATGCCAAGCAAGTCACCTATGCCTTGTCACTTGGGGTATATTGCACCTCTTGGGCGTTTTTTGGCACTACCGCGCAAGCTGCAAATAATGGTTGGTGGCTAGCGCCAACTTATGTTGGCACGATTTTACTGTTTATATTTGGTTGGCAAGTCTACACTCGCATTGCTGAAATCTGTCGCCAGCAGCAACTGACCTCTATGGCGGACTTTATTGCCACGCGTTACGGTAATTCCTCTAGTCTGTCAGGGTTAATTTCTCTGATCTCTGTTATTGCAGTCGTCCCCTATATTGCCCTTCAGCTTAATGCCACCAGCGCCAGTATAGGTATGCTAACAAGCGAAACCCAGCTGGTGAGTACCGCATTTTGGCAAGATAGTACTTTTTACATTACGTTACTGTTAGCTCTATTTGCCATTTTGTTTGGCACACGTAGGCTGAGACCCAGTGAGCATAACCCAGGGTTGATGACTGCAATCGCCTTTGAGTCATTAATTAAGTTGCTGGCGTTTATGGCCGTTGGTGTCTACGTCTGTTTTGTGCTCTTTGAATCGCCAGCTCACTTATTTAACCAGGTGGAGCAGCAGGGAATTACCAAGCAAATTGAGGCAACTGCCAGCCCAACCTATGTTTATTTAGTCCATGTTCTCTTGGGTGTATTGGCAACGCTTTGTTTGCCACGACAATTCCATACCTCTTTTATTGAATATGACGAGCAAAACCAATTTAAAACTGCACGCTGGCTATTTCCCGTTTATTTGCTGCTGATTAATTTATTTATTTTGCCAATCGCTTACGCCGGATTGGTGTATTTTAATGGTCAAGATGTTGGTTACGATACGTTTGTGCTTGCCTTACCGCTGGGATCTGATGCACCTTTGGTTGCTTTAACTGCCTTTCTGGGAGGATTCTCTGCGGCGACGAGCATGGTAATAGTCTCAGCCATCGTGCTATCGATTATGATCACCAATGATTTTATCAATCAATTTTTGTTGCGCCGCTCGCAGTTAAATTCACACCATCGTGGTTTATCTAAGTTTAATCTGCTCAATGCTAGACGGGTGGTCATTGTTGGCATTTTATTGTTGAGTTATGCCAGTCATCGTGTGCTTGCTGAGGGTAATACGTTGGCTAATATGGGACTCATGTCATTTGCCTTGGTTGCGCAGTTTGCGCCCGCGATGGTGATTGGTTTGTGGTGGCGAGGAGCTTCGTGCTTAGGCGCGCAATTAGGTATTGTGACAGGTTTTGCTATTTGGTTTTACACCCTGTTGTTACCGAGCTTGATCAGTGGCCTTAACTTCGAAAGTCACTGGTTGAGCGCGGGGCCTATGGGTATCACATGGTTAGCACCGTTAGACTTTTTGAGTCTGGGGTTAGACAGTACGAGTCAGTCTGTGCTGATCTCGTTAAGTGCAAATTTGTTGGTTTATTTTCTGGTGCCATTTATTTCATCAGCACGTCTTGCTGAGCGCTTACAAAGCAATAAATTTGTTATGCCATCCAAATCTGCACAGTCTGCAAATACAGTGTTGAGTTACCACGACTTGGCAACATTACTGCAGCGCTTTAGCGAGCAAGCGCGAGCACAGCAGCTTGTAGAGCTTCATTTCCCTAAAGAGCTCGGAAACTGGAAACTACCAGCACCTTTGCAAGTTGAAAATATCATTGAGCGGGAGATGTCGACCCTCGTTGGTGGGGCATCTGCGAAACTGATTTTAGATGTCGCCAAAGATGAAAAGCGTCAGCCTTTAGAGCAAGTTGCAGAGTTTGTCGATGAAGCGTCACAGGTATTACGTTTTAATCGTGACTTGCTACAGTCGACCATAGAAAATGTCAGTCAGGGAATTAGTGTAGTAGATAGCCAACTGCAACTGGTCGCTTGGAACCAGCGCTATGCAGAAATGTTTAACTATCCGGACAATGCACTGTTTATTGGTCGCCCTGTGGCTGAGCTTATTCGTTACAATGCACAGCGCGGACTATTTGGTGATGCTGATGTCGAGCAGCAAGTACAGAAGCGTTTATCACATTTACGACGAGGCAATGCATATCGTTACCGCCGCGAGCACCACGATGGTCGCGTGTTTGAAATACAAGGTAACCCGCTTCCGGGTGGCGGGTTTGTAACAACCTACACTGACATCACGGAGTTTGTGAAACAGCAGTCCCTACTAGAACAAGTTAATACAAACCTAGAAGAAACGGTCGCAGCAAGAACCAAAGAGTTGATAGACGCCAACCATGCTTTATCTACTGCGAAACGCCAAGCTGAGCAGGCAACGGAGAGTAAGACCCGTTTTTTCGCAGCAGCAAGCCATGACCTGTTACAGCCATTTAACGCAGCGAGCCTGTTTTGTTCATTGATGAGTGAAAAAGCCCATGGGACTGAACTAGCTGAGCTTTCGCAAAGCATCAAAAGTTCATTGGCAAGTGCTGAAGAGCTGTTGTCGAGCATTCTTGAACTCACAAAGTTAGAAGCCGGTGCGTTTAAGGTTAATCGCTCGCGCTTTGTGTTATCGACACTGTTGGAGCCATTAGAAAATGAATATGGGGCGATAGCGAAAGACAAAGGACTCGCGTTTACTGTGCGGGTTTGTGATGCCATGCTCTACACCGATAAAGCACTCCTAAAAAGGGTGTTGGGAAACTTACTGAGTAACGCGATTCGTTACACTGAGTCTGGTACGATAAGGCTTATCGCTGAATGTCAGGGTGAGAGTGTTTCAATCATTGTTGAAGACACTGGCGTGGGCATTGCAAAGCAAGATCAGGACGCCATATTTCAAGAGTTTAAACAGCTGCATAGTAAAGAGCTAGCGCAGGGATTAGGACTTGGACTTGCGATCAGTAAACGGATATGTGAAGTGTTGGAAATACCCATCACCCTTGGCTCACAACTTAATAAAGGCACGCAATTTACCTTAACACTGCCAAGCTTTGGAATGCAGACGGATCAAAAGAGCGAAGTAATTGCTGACAAACCCAGTGGTGATGCGCAATTATCGGGTTTGTCTATTTGGCTACTCGATAATGATGCCAACGCACTTGATGCACTATCACAAGTATTGCGAAGTTGGGGGTGTAAGGTGGTCGTAGCGCGAGATGAAGCAGCGCTTAGTGCACTGCAAGCAACGAGTCGGGCTGATATGTTGATCGCGGATTATCAGCTTGATCATGGTGTCACCGGACTTGAGGTAATTACGGCGCTTGCGCTGGACAATATGCCAATCATTATCAACACAGCTAACCACGACGAGGCTATTCGCGAGCAAGTAAGTGATGCCGGGATCCCATTACTTTATAAACCGCTTAAAATACCGGCCCTAAAGCGCATGATTAAACGACTAATTTAGTTAAGCACTCGCTTCATCGTCGAGGTGTACATCCGTAGCCAGCTGATTAAAGAGGATCCCAGCTTGGGTGCGGTTATACACATTGAGCTTTTTTAAAATTGCTGAAACATGTTGTTTGATGGTGGTCTCTTGAATCGACATTGCATATGCAATCTGCTTATTCAAAAGGCCGTCGGCAATCATCGTTAACACGCGATATTGCTGCGGTGTTAGCTTTTCTAAATTACGTGCAAATTGCGCTTGTTCGCTTTCACTTTCTGGCGCGATATCCACGATTTCAGGCAACCAAGTTTCTCCTTCAATAACGAGCTTGATAGCATCACTAATCACTTCTAGTGAGGAAGACTTGGGAATATAAGCGCTTGCCCCGAGGGCAACACATTGACTAATAATGGCTGCTGATTCGTTGGCTGAAACCATGATCACTAGTATGTCTGGATACTGATTTCTTAACCGGGCAAGACCTTCGAGGCCTTTCGCACCAGGAATAGACAAGTCCAAAAATACTAGCTCTGTCTCAGGATGCGCGAGCAACATCTCGAATAAGCTGTCTAAGGTACTGGCTTCTTTAATGGGGTCATGACCAATCGCTTGTGCAGCAGCGTGTTTAAGTGCGCTGCGAAATAGTGGGTGGTCATCAGCGATGATTGCTTGCACCTGAGACATCCTTAACTAACTCCAAGTATCCGTTGTTATAGGGTATTTCCAAAACTACATCAAGCGATTGAGATAGCGAGACTCTCTTGCAGCCTCGCTTTCGGTGCTAAAAACGATAACCTACGGTAAGCGAAACGGTTCTTGGGTCGCCAAAGTAGCCTATCAAAGTATTATCACCACCAAGTCCTGGCGTGTATTTACTCACATTACTCGGATCGCTTGGATCTGGTGTCACGAACTGATAGCCTCCTATCATATATTCTTCATCGGTCAGGTTTTTCCCATGAAGACCAACACGCCAATTGCCATCTGTGCTATACCAATTAATACTCAGATTGACTAAACCATAGCTATCCTGCGTCAGTAGGCTATCTTCCTCAAATAAGACATAATCACCACGATGGTAGTAGCTGGCATTGAATACCCAATCGCCAATATCGCTGTAGAGTTTATAGGTCGCCCCAAGGTTAAAAGTTAAATCAGGGGTGTTAGAAATACTAAAGCGGTCTGATTTATCAAATGTCGCACCCGTGTCTGGGTTAGTATCGAGTACCTCTTCAAAGTCGCTGTCGATATATCCTATCGCGGCGTCAAAACTCAGCGCCTCTGTGGCGACATAGCTCAGCTCGGCTTCAATACCATTTGCTGTAGACTTACCGATGTTGCCAAGTCGTTGGTTTAGATCGGCAGAAGTTGCACCGGGCAATACGGAAATATATTGGCGGTCTTTGTGATCTAATGTGAATAGCGTGATATTGGCTCTTAGATTGTCGTTCCATTCGCTTTTCATACCGATTTCGAATGAATCTACGATTTCAGGGTCTGCAGCAGGCTCTGCGGTGCTAGCTCTGGGGTTGAAGGTGCCGGATTTAAATCCTTGAGCATAGCTGGCAAAGAACATGATATCGCGGTTGTATTGATATTCCACTCCCGCTCTTGGCGTAAACCGTGACCAATCTTCTTCATCATCAAGCACTGACGGTACGAGCTCACCGGCAGGGCGTGTATAACCTGGGATCCAATTTGATTCGGGATACACGACATCAAAGACCAAACCATTGCTTACTTGCGCTTCTTTGCTGTCTTTAGTGTAACGAGCGCCTAATGTGAGCGACCACTGCTCTGCTAAATCAATGGTGCCTTGAATATACGCAGCTTTACTATTTGAGTTATTACAACCACTCACTTCTCGCGTAAGACCGGGAGCGCCCAAGCTTTGTCCTAATACCTCCAAAATTGCTTGGAATTGGCCGCATGACTCACCATCGTAATAGTATAGACCTGAGACAAATTTATAGCCGTTACCTGCATGGCTTAGCTGTATCTCATGGGTGGTTTGTTCATCATCATAAATGGCGGGTACATCAAAGATCCGCAATGGCGTATTATCAAAGTCGATATTGGTCGGGGAGTAACTATCTCGGCTAGCACCGATGTATTTTATTGTGGTAGCGTCAGAAAGATCCCAGCGAGCGGTCAAACTATATCCCTCAAGCTCGACTTTATTCCACGTTGGCATACTGGTGTAAGAATCAAATACGCTGTCAGGCACGGGGGCGTCAGTCAGTAAGCTCGGCAACAAGCGATAACCCCCTTTAGAGTTGGAGTCATCGTCGGTTTTATCCCATGCTAAACGGAAGAACAAATCATCGCTTGGACGATATTCCAAGGTTAACCGCGCAGCTTGAATTTCTTTATTGTAGTTTTCCTTGTCTTGGCCGGGCAGCGTTGAAACCTTGAACTCACCAAAGCCATCTCGATTCAAAGTTGCAAAGCCATAACCTAGGTAGAGTGTATCTTCCACGAGCGGCAGTTGACCTGTGATCTTAAGATCGCGTTGATTATAACTACCAACAGTCCCTTCCACGTTAAAAGTCGCATCGCCAGACATTTCCTTAGTGACATATTTTATAGCGCCACCAATAGTGTTTTTGCCATATAGCGTTCCTTGCGGTCCACGTAGTACTTCAATCTGTTGTACATCAAGGAGGTCTAGTACAGCCCCTTGCGGCCTTGCTAAGTAAATGTCATCGACGTAAATACCGACACCAGGTTCATAACCCCATAATGGATCTTGTTGCCCAACACCACGAATAAAGGCTGTGAGGGTAGAGTTAGTGCCACGGCTGGCTTGAAGTGTGGTATTAGGTGAAAACTGCTGGACTTCAGAGAGTACCGAAATGCCATTTTCGAGTAGATCGGTTTCACCGATAGAAGTCACTGCCACCGGAACGGTTTGAAGGTTTTCTACCGTCTTTCGTGCCGTGACCTCGATGCGCTCTAACTTGCCTTGTGATTGTATTGCTTGTTCTGCTGCCGCTGGGCTGACTTGAGTTGCCAGTGTAATAGCCAACGCGATAGCTGAATATCTAGGTTGGTAAATGTTCATCCAGTGATCCCTTTATTATTGTCATTTGGGGCTTGTTGTCACACCAAAGCATAGGGGAGTTGTAAAGTTTTTCTATTAGTACCTTAGTACTAATACCTTGATACGCTAGGATTAACACGGGGTGTAGGGCTTCTATAACCTTAGTACTATGGTTTTTATTGCGCCTGCACGCCACACTGATATTCATCAACAGTATGCCCAACACATCAATTTATAACGGGCATTAATAACAATAAAAGGAAGCCCTTATGCTCAGTATGCTTGGACTGGCAGGAGGACTTGGCCTACTTATTTGGCTAACTCTTCGTGGTGTAAATTTGTTTATTGCAGCTCCACTATGCGCATTATTGGTCGCACTAACCAGTGGCGTTGCTTTATTTCCTTCAGATGTGGTGCAAAGTAGCTTTATTACACTGTATATGGACGGCTTTGCAGGTTTTTTGAGCGCTTGGTTTTTTATGTTCTTGCTTGGTTCTTTATTTGGTAAGTTTATGGAAGACAGCGGTGCCGCTGATAGTGTAGCGCGTTATATTGTTAATAAACTCGGTATGAAACATGCTGTGTTAGCGGTAGTGATTGCCTGTGCGGTATTAACGTATGGCGGTGTAAGTGTTTTTATTGTGGCTTTCTCTGTCTACCCCATGGCGCTCAGCTTATTTAAAGATGCCAATTTACCAAGGCGCTTTATTCCCGCAACTCTGGCTTTCGGCTCTGTCACCTTTACCATGACTTCAGCAGGCTCTCCTGAAATTCAAAACTGGATCCCAATAAAGTATTTAGGTACTTCGCCTTATGCGGCTTGGGAAGTCAGTTTAGTGGTTGCCATATTTATGGCTATTACTGGCTATTGGTGGTTGAAAAAGATGATAACCAAAGCGGTGGCAAATGGTGAGCACTTTGAAGCGAGAGATGACGACCCTGAAATTCATGACCGCCATTATCCCCACCCAATCACAGGTGTATTACCTCTGATTGTGGTGTTGATTTTGTCTTTTACCCTTCATGATGCGCTGCAGCAAAGTGCACTTATTGTAGCCTTGTTAGGTGGTGTACTCAGTATTGTCGCGATCAACTTTAAGCATTTTCACAACATGGGGAATGCCATTAACTTAGGCACCACAGGAGCGCTAGTTGCTATCGGTAATACCAGTGCTGTAGTGGGGTTTGGTGCGGTCGCAAAAAACACTGAGGCATTTCAATTAGCGGTTGAAATGATGACACACATGCCGGGTAATGAGCTGCTTGGCGCCGCTGTGGCGGTGAGTGTGATAGCCGGTTTAACCGGGTCGGCATCTGGTGGGCAAGCCATTGCATTACCTCTAGTGGCACCGCACTACATCGATGCAGGTGTCAATCCAGAGCAATTACACCGCGTTGTCGCTATCAGCTCAGGTGCTTTGGATACCTTACCGCACAATGGTTATGTGGTTACAACCATTCGTGCTATCTGTAAAGAAACACATCAACGAGCCTATTGGTCTATGGCAGCGTTGACTGCGGTCGTGCCGCTGGTGGGGGTTGCCCTCGCATTAACCCTATTTATCTTATTTTAATGGAGTGATACAGCAATGAAGCGGATTTTCCTGTTACTTTTGTTCGTTGCCAGCCATATTGTCTATGGCGGTGAAACAAACAAACCTATGCTAGTTGAAAAGCAAGTTTTTACACTCGCGCATTTCACCACAGAGTCTGGAGCTAGCATTCCTGACGTTAAGGTCGGTTGGGAAAGCTATGGCAAACTAAATGCTGACAAAAGCAATGCAATTTTGATCACGCATTTCTTTTCTGGCACCTCTCACGCTGCGGGTAAGTATCGAGAGTCTGACGTATTAGCAGGTTACTGGGATGCCATTATCGGCCCTGGGAAAGCGATAGATACGAACAAGTACTTTGTGATAAGTTCAGATACTTTGGTCAACGCAAACTGGCATAATAAAGATGTGATCACAACGGGTCCTGCCTCCATTAACCCAAAGACAGGTAAACCTTACGGCTTGGATTTTCCTGTGGTGACCATAGGTGATTTTGTTGAAGTGCAGAAGCAACTATTGGATAGCTTAGGTATCGATAAACTACATGCGGTGATGGGCGCGTCTATGGGATCTTTCCAAGCGTTAGAGTGGTCGGTGCGCTACCCCGAAAAAGTGTCACGTTTAATTCATGTGATTGGCGCGGCAAAGATGGATGCTTGGACCGTTGCGGCGTTAGAGAAATGGGCTTTACCCATCCGCCTTGATCCAAATTGGCAGGGCGGGGACTATTACGACGGGGAAAGGCCACTTGCTGGATTGACGGCCACGATGCTTAATATCACTCAAGACGCGATGCACCCCGCTATTTATAACGCCAGTTTTCCAGACTTTATTGTGCTTGATCCCAAAGCAAAACAAGATATTCGTCAGCTTCCTAAACTCAGCCAAACGCTAGCAACGCGCGCACGAGCAAGGGCCGAAACGCAAGATGCGAATTCTATCTTGTATTTAGTCCGCGCCTCGCAACTATACACCGCAGGTATGCAAGGTAATTTTGATAGCGCTATTGATAAAATCACAGCAAAGGTTTTATTGATGCCTGCAAGCAATGACTTGTTATTAAGGCCTGAGCCCATTCGTAAATTAGCACAGACCCTTAAAGCCAAGAATAAAGACGTGCAAATTACAGAGATAGAAGGCGTTTGGGGGCATTTAGACGGTATTTTTTCAATTCAATCACAGGCTGACACTATTGCTCAGTTCTTAGCAAAATAATCAAGGAGTGACGATGAAGACGGCGTTGATCACAGGGGCTGCAAGTGGCATTGGTCGCTATATCGCGATGGCCTTGAGCAAACAAGGTTACAGTTTATTGCTTGTAGATTTGAACTTAGCGCAAGCACAGACGGTGGCTGAGTCTATCGTCAGTGACGGAGGAAATGCACAAGCGTTTGCGCTCAATATCGCTAATAAGCAAGACATCGCTGACTTTGTCCGTCAGCACGATAACATTGATGTGCTTATCAATAACGCAGGTGTGCAACATGTTGAAGCACTGGAGCATTATCCAGAAGATAAATGGCAACTACTGCAAGACGTGATGCTAACAGGGCCTGCCATGCTGTGTAAGGCGGTATTGCCACATATGCGCAAAGGCGGCTTTGGTCGTATTGTTAATATCGGTTCTATCCACGCTCTAGTCGCTTCTAAATATAAGTCAGCTTACGTTGCTGCAAAACATGGATTGATCGGGTTTGGTAAAGTATTGGCACTGGAAACCGCAGACAGCGATATCACCGTGAATACCATTTGCCCCGCTTATGTAAAAACTCCCTTGGTAGAGCAGCAAATTACCGCGCAAGCGAAACAGCATGGTATCAGCGAAGATGAAGTGATAAATAATATCATGTTGGCGCCAATGCCGAAAAAGGCCTTTATCGGGTTGGACGAAATTGCCCATGCAGTCAATTTTTTACTCGCAAATGAATCACGTAACATTACTGGGCAAGCCGTTGTGCTAGACGGCGGCTGGACAGTGCAGTAATAGTGTTACCGCTGCAGCCACGTGCAGCGGCAGAAATATTGCAAAAACCACTCAAACAGAGTTGCCTAAAAGTAAGTTAACGTAATCTTCTTGTTGAAGTTAAGCCAACTGTAATTCAACAATAGTTCAGAGAGCCAAGCACTTTGCAGTATCAGGTTCTACGCGCATTCATCTCAGCAATAAACTTGTTAGAATCTTCAATTGAGCGATTCATATCTGCAATTAAGGCGCTTATATCACGCTTTAGTCCTGTAAACTCACCTTTAATAGCACTTACCGCTTGTGCATTTAGGTTATGTTTAAGATACAGCACATTGTCTTGTAGTGAGTCGAGTACGGGCTGCATTTTTGCTTCACTACTGCGCATAGAGCGAAGTAAGCGTTCAAATTGGCGTTGTGTTTGACTTAATTGCTTAGCACTCTCGCGTTTTAGGTTTGCACTCGAATATTGCTCAAGTTCATCTTGCCACTCGTCAAATAGTGCGTTTGCCACATCTTCGACTTTGTCTATATTCGCACTTACAGCACTGGCAGCAGCAAGACTTGCTTGATAGTCATCATTGAGTAAATTATAGGCTTCTTGTAATTCCTTACCATCAAAATTGATTAGAGTCGTTAACCTATCTAATGCCGATTGGAACTCCTTTTGCGATTCTTGTTGAGAATCTTTGGTTTCTTCTACTCGATCAACGAGTATCTCTCGCTTGTGTACACCAAATTTTTCCATGGTGGCGTAATAAGCGCTTTGGCAGCCAGTTACTAACAAAAGTAACGCTACACTCAAGGTCAGTTTCTTCATTCGTACTCCCAGACTATCAAGGGTGATTAATCAGTAAGTGGTCAACGACCGTCATTTTATTACGATTTACCGCTATAAATTATGGGGGGGATTGTTATGATGTGTAAAGTGATCCATGAATATTAACTTGATTATGAAGCAAACAATCACCGAAATGAAAGCTGTTGCTTTACGGTTTTCTCGTGCTCAACCACGCTGGTGGCAGCGCTATGCTAAGCGTTGTGTGGAAGATCAAATAACGGTCAACGCTGGTTATTTAGCATATGTGACGCTACTTTCATTGGTGCCACTTGTTGCCGTTGGCGTTGCAATATTTTCTGCTTTTCCCGGTTTCGAAGAGACCAGAGTAGCAATTGAACACTTTATTTTTAATAACTTTGTGCCTACCTCGACTGATACTATCAAAGAGCATATTAGCGCGTTTACAGGTAATGCAAATCAGATGACAGCCATAGGTGTAAGCTTTCTTGCGGTTATTGCTTTGTTACTTATCCGCAATGTAGATACAACGCTCAATCGAATATGGCGGATTGAAAAAAAACGCCCCCTGATGATTTCATTTGCTATTTACTGGATGGTATTAACACTTGGCCCCGTGCTACTGGGGGCAAGTATTGGGATGACGTCCTATATTGTTTCTTTGGTCTCGTTTGCAGATCAAGGGATCCCGGGTTTTAGTGGTGCAATTATTAAAATGTTGCCCTACTTAATTTCCATGGTTGGTTTCATCATGCTCTATACTTTAGTACCAAACACAAGTGTGTCATTTAAAGCGGCGGTACCGGGAGCGTTATTTGCTGCGCTGTTATTTGAGCTTACCAAAAAAGGTTTTGCACTTTATATCAGCCACTTTCCGTCTTACGAAGTAATCTACGGGGCGCTCGCGACAGTACCTATTTTATTTGTATGGGTTTATTTGTCATGGATAGTCGTGCTCTTGGGTGCTGAGTTTACTGTTTGTTTAACTCAAGATATGGAAGCGGCAGGAGTGGATACTCGCTCCGAGTTTGACCCACCAGATGCGCAAGGGTTGTAGTGCCGTAAAATATAAGTGACACAATAAGGGGAATGGCTAAGTTTCTTGCCTCAACAAAGCCACTTAGTTATCCATAGATCAGGCTTACTGGTACGAAGTAAGGGGGATCATGAGCTTATTGTATCAGCATAGCAACGCTTTGCGTCGCTTCCACTTAGCTGTTGGTCATGGTCATCAACTCGACATTGAAGAGTATGGTGACCCTGCAGGCATTCCTATCATCGTACTCCATGGGGGACCTGGGCAAGGTCATTCCACAGCGGTACTGGGTTACTTTAACCCCAAAAAGTATCGCGTTATTTTGTTCAGTCAGCGGGGGTGTGGCAACTCAACGCCAAGTGATATTCGCCACATTAATACTGTCGCCTTATTGAATGACATAACTGCAATAAAAATACACTTAGGGTTGTCAAAGGTGATACTTGCAGGAGAGTCTTTTGGTGCAATGTTGGCACTACTTTACGCTCAGCAGTATCAGGATCAGATTGCTGGAATGGTATTGTGGTCAAGTTTTTTGGGAACAGAGGAAGACTTACATTGGTTGTATGGTAGACACGGTGCACCTGCTCAAATGTATCCTGAACAATATCATAAATTTGCACAAAACCTAGAGACGTTAACGTCCATCCTGAATTGTTATCATCAAGCACTTTTTGGCGAGGATGAGCTGCGTAAAAGAACCATGGCAACACGTTGGTGCGAATGGGATAACTTAATTGCTATGGATGGCGATATTGAAAAAATAAGACTATGTAAAGGGGACAAACAGCTCATCAAGGCGCAGCAAATGGTGCACTTTTTTAGTCGCAACTGCTTTATGCAGCCCCAGCAAATACTCTCTCATGGGGAAAGTATCCGTCATTTACCCATCTGGTTTATTCATGGCCGTCATGATTTAATGTGCCGATATGCGCCGGTTTATCAGCTGGCGCAAAAAGTTAACGCACAGTTGTTTATTGTCGACGGTGTAGCGCATTGTGGAGCAACCTCTGCGTATGCAGAAGCTATCCGACGTGCAGCGGATCTATTACTGTGCAAAATCCAGCATCATTAAAAATAGAGGTAGAGTGTGCAAGGACTAATTCAACGAGTTACAGAAGCAAAAGTCGAAGTTGAGAAGGAAGTAGTAGGGCAGATAGGTCAAGGCATAGTGTTACTGTTAGGGGTTGAAAAAGCAGACACGGAACAAACGGCAGATAAGCTACTCCATAAGGTAATCAACTATCGTATTTTTACAGACAGTAATGACAAAATGAATTTGAGTCTAAAAGATATTGAAGGCGAGTTATTGGTTGTGTCGCAATTTACTCTAGCAGCTGATACCAAAAAAGGCATGAGGCCGAGCTTTTCGAGTGCGGGGACACCTGAACAAGCAAATACCTTGTATCAATACTTTGTGGCGCAGGCTAAAGTAGCTGGGCTTAAAGTTGCCACAGGACAATTTGCGGCAGATATGAAAGTTAGCTTGGTAAACGATGGCCCCGTCACATTTAATTTCGCGATTACGTAAACAAATTGCTTTTGATTGAGTGCTTTTTACAATGGAACGCCGGTATAGTAACGCCGCTGAAGCAGCAATAATGTACAGATAAAAGCTCGAGCCTAGCGCTTTACATCGATGATGATATTTGCGTAATCCGGTACCCTCTCGATATAAGGCTTTTTACCGAAATTAGTGATAAGTAAATGCTGAAGTTGCTTTAATTGCGATTCATGGTCGGTTAAAAAGTTGATATATAGCCTCCCGCCTTCATTTATAGCTGCTCGTAATAAGCGGTAAAATTGATGCTGAAACAAGAAAAGAGGAGGCTCTAACTCGCTGAATAAATCTAATACTATCCAATCATAACGCTTGCCCTGCTGTAGTGCTTTGAACACATCAATACAGTTAACATCACACAAGGGATCGCCGCCAAAATAACGCTTATAACAATGGATGACATCAGGGTTGTTATCAATGGTAGTGATATGGCAACTTGGATACGTGGCCTTCAGATAGTCACGGATAGCGCCTGCGCCAAGTCCTAATTCTAATACGCTTGTCGGTGGTGTTGCTAATTGCCAGCGGCTAGCAAATGTTTTTAAGTGGGGAAATAGCAAGTGTTCCGGGTGGTTTAGCTCCACAACGGATTGTAAGGTGTTGTTTATTAGCAGCCATCGCAACGACTTGTCTTGGCGAACCTGAATGCTGTTTCGGCCTTGTTTGTGCCAATATAGCAAGTGCCCTAGCTGGTGGCTATGAACCACAAAATCGTTACTAATAGTGCCTGAATGAGTAATAAATTCTCCCATGATAACATCAGCATAGACGAGGATTTTGTGAATGCCAGCTTGTTCATTAGTTTTTACACTAAAGACTAAGTGTTTTAGCGCATTTTATTCCCTACACTGAGGTTATCTTGTAGGGTGTATTCAACCTAAGAATAATAGCGATAAGGCTAATAAAAAACAGGAGTCAGTGATGTTTGAGGTAACTTCACCGCAAAGTAGCGAAGATTGGCAAGCTTACTATCAATTACGTTGGCAAGTACTTAGAGCGCCATGGGATCAACCTAGAGGTAGCGAACAGGATGACTTAGAGCAAGAAGCAGAGCATCGCTATATAAAAAACAACGAAGGTGAAGTGCTGGGGGTTGCTAGGCTCCACTTCAATAATCATCAGCAAGCTCAAGTGCGATATATGGCTGTGGCTGAAGGGCATAGAGGCCATCATTTAGGTAGTCGTTTACTGCACGAGTTAGAGATCATCGCTTGGACTCAAAAAGCGCAAGAGTTAGTTTTATTTGCGCGTGAGCGAGCCCTATCATTTTACCAGCGCCACGGCTACGAAGTAGTCGAGAAAGCGCATTTAGCCTACGGTGATGTTCAGCATTGGAAAATGGTTAAACAGCGGCCAACTGAACCTGGTTGGTTTAGACAACCAGACTGGACACATGTACTGCAAAATACATGGCGTGAGTCTATCCCCATCAGTGACGCCATGGGTATTAAAGTAGAAAGCTATACTGACTGGCAGTTTTCTACCAAGGCAGACTTAAAAGCGAACTTAAACTTACACAACTCAATGTTTGCAGGTTCCATTTACAGTATGGCGACGTTAACGGGTTGGGGAGCAACATACTTAGCGCTCAAAGAGCTTGGGCTTGAAGGTGATATAGTGTTGGCGGATGCTAACATCAAGTACTTAAAGCCGCTAACAACAGCGCCTGCGGCGACAGTAACCATTGCAGACTGTGAAGGTGACCTACAAGCTTTGGTAAGTGATGCAAAGGCTAAGTATGTCGTGCCAGTAAATGTTTATGATGGAGATGTTCTAGTTGCCAAGTTTGAAGGGCAGTTTGTGGTGATAAAGCCACAATAAATAGCGCTGAAGTTAAAGCTCTGGTGATGCGCCAGAGCTTTTAAACCATTAGAGTATGTCTGTTAATAACACCCCAATGCCAAACCTTTGCGTATGCGTGTTGTAGTCAATTAGGCTTTCGCCATAACCATTGAAGTACTGTGCATAGCCACGTAATCTTCCCCAAATAGGGAAAGACCAATCCAATTGAATAGCACCTCGGTTGTCACTGCGTAAGTTATTACGCCACATGATGCCAAATTCGTGATCCTCATAACGATATACACTGTTAAACTCAAAATGTCCGAGATATTCATCAATATTAGGGTTATCGTCACCGCGTGGATCTAATGGGTCGTCTTTCGTGTTTTCAGGTAGTCGATACCAAGGCTTAAAGCTAAATACAAAGCCTCGATTCTCCCATATAAAGTTAGCATAGATACGGTTCCAAGAGCGCGAGTTAGGTTGACTACGACCATTTGATTGATGAGAAATACCAAGTACAAAGGCCATCTCATCACCCCAAAGTACATTCTCGTCATCTAAAAAGTTGATCCAAAAGATTTCTGGTTCATAGTTGGTTTCACGAAAGGGCGAAGAGACATCTTTGTTGTAGACTTGCCAGTATGATTGCAGTGTGAAAGCAAAATAGATAGCCTGATCTTTGTCAGAAAAGCTCTTATAAATAGGTGCTTTCAATGAAATTTGATACTTAGCTTCAAAGTTATCAATTGGTTCCCCCTCTTCATCGTCAATCGCTTTTAAACCGTCAAAAGGTCGGCTATTTACATTGGTCATATAGGAAACTGGTAAGATGTAAT
Source organism: Pseudoalteromonas sp. J010 (assembly GCF_003934235.1). Classification (NCBI taxonomy): domain Bacteria; kingdom Pseudomonadati; phylum Pseudomonadota; class Gammaproteobacteria; order Alteromonadales; family Pseudoalteromonadaceae; genus Pseudoalteromonas; species Pseudoalteromonas sp. J010. The sequence continues at coordinate 28,542 of NZ_RDBW01000009.1, forward strand.
TGCGCTTATGTGGCGTAAGGACATTCCGGTTTTTTTCTGTGACACGCTCTCGAGCCATACGCTTATCGAGTTGACTTAAGTTTTTATCGGCGTCTGCTTCTGCACATTCTTGACGAACTTGTTCAATGGTTTTGTCTTTTTCACCGGTTAAGACCGCGTTGAGTACGCATTGTTTAACAAGGTCAATTTCATCTTCTTGCTGTGTATCTTGAGCGTAAAGCGGTAACGCCAATAACGCCAAAGTGGGTAGGGATAGGTGTGTCAGTTTCATTATCTTTGCGCCGAGAGTGAGTACAATTGATTACATTATTAACCAATGATAATGAAAGGGAAATGAATCAGTAAGGTCAACTATGCCCTGATAGCTAAAAACAGGTCTCGATAAAAAGGTGGCGGCGGCTGCCGCCATACCTTAGTAAGTGTTTACAGAAACAACCGAAAGAGCTAGATAATAGGTCAGTAAACATCTTTCTAACCTTTGATTGTTGCTATTTGACTTACTCTCACGCAATTAGTTACGTAAATTACAGTCGCTCAACTTGGGTAAAAAACTTGTATAGCTCTGTACCTTGGTTCACACTCGCAGAGGCAAAGTGCAAAATGGCAATTGCATCCTCGTCTAACTTGATTTCGTTCAAGGGCGTTTCCGATAAATAGCGTTCCATTCTTAATATCTTGGCAATTGTTTGCCCTGCTTTGATATGCTCTCCAAGTGTTGCTGTGTATTCGACCATACCACCCATCGGTGCGTAAAAAGTACGGTAGTTTGCTAATTGGCAAGTGTAACGAGCAATCTCTTTTGGCGCGAAGTGTGCACCATAAAAAGCTTGTTTATAATTGAGATAGCTGAGAATGCTGTTGGCATCATGCTGTGCTTCTGTCAGGTCAATTTTTTCTTGCGAGCCGAGCTCAACAGTAAATGCTTCAGTGAATACAGGGATGTTTCGTCCTTTTGCTTCATATGCTAATTTCAAGTGCCACCATGGACAAAAGCTTGCTTCATCCAAAGCACCATCGAACTCGTTGGGAATAAGTAGCACATGTGGAATATCAAAATAGCGGGCACTTTCCTTGGCATATTCAGGGCAGTAAAGGTGTTTCGCTGAAATGGGGCCGGTATGTAGGTCTAATACTAGCTCGGCTTCATGAGCCAAGCGCTGCAAATTTAATGCAATGCGCTTTCCTGTGGTGAGTCTATCTAGCGGGGCTTCTAATTGTGCTGTTGTATGCTCCAGCAACACTTGGCGAAACTGCGGCTTTATTTGCTCTAACGGAAGATCAACATACTTTTCGACAAATTCATATGCCAAAGAGCTATGGTCTTGATACATGCGGTTCCAGTTGGTCCCAGTTATCGGATCGAAGCGACCCAAAGTAAACTCTCCCGACTTTTGATTACAACCGATGGGGTTTGCATAAGGTACTAGAGTAATATCAGCTGCCAGTGACAATGTTTTAAGTTGCTCAAGAAGTTGATAAATGACCGCATTACCTTGGACTTCTGCACCGTGCATATTGGCTTGGATATAAACTTTTGGGCCGTTACCATCGCCTTTGATGCGATATACAGGAATGGTTAACGGCAAGCCGTTCGCTATTTCACCAACTTGAATATTCTGTTGTGTAATTATGTTCATCTCTACCTCAAATAGCTGGATGCAGGTTGCGCTGCGCGAGCGCAGGTAACTTCACCGCCAGAGATCACAAACTCCGCTGGTAATTCGTGGCACAGAAAAAATGGCATGCTTTCAGTGTAACCATAGGCACCACATTGACTAAACACCAACCAATCATCATCAGCACTATCACTGGGCAAAGCTAAAGTGCCTAACTTGTCCAGCGCAGTACAAAGTGGACCATGAATATGAAAATCAACAGTGTTGGCATCAGACTGACGTAGCAGTTCAGCTGGGAATGCTTGTCCAGTAACTGCTGGGCGCAATAAGTGGTTCACACCGCCCGCGACAATAAGTTGGTGAGCACCGTAATTCTGTTTTTGTTCAACCACTGGGTTGAGGTAAAAACCGCACTCGCCGACAGCATAGCGTCCTAATTCCATCCACAGCTCATCAACTTGAGTGGCGGATTTAATTGATGCGAGTGTATCTAGCAGCGTTGTCCAATTAAGTGCGGTGCTGTGCGCGTCATAAGGGATCCCAAGACCACCGCCTAGGTCGAGCACTTTAAGCGCTATCCCAAGTTCAGAAGCCAACTGTACTAAGGGTGACACCATGGCTTGCCAAAGTTCAGCTAGGGTATCGCTACAGAGCATATTGCCCCATTGGAAAATATGCAGGCCGACAAAATCTAAATGGGTGTAATCACTTAAAGTTAAAGCTTGCCACTGTTCACTACCTAGGCCAAAAGGGGTCAATGTATTACCACCTAGTGGATTGTGTTGTGCTTTATCAAAACGTAACTGAACCCGTAACAACACATCAAATTGAAGGTCGAACTCACAGGCTACTTGATTTAACCATGCAACTTGGTTGTGACTCTCTGCTACGAAGATGCGAACACCTTGATTTGCAAAGTGGCGAATTTGCTTTAGTGATTTCGCCGGACCTGTGTTGAGCACGCGCGCTGGAGTGACACCTTGTGATAAAACCTGATCCAACTCGCCACTAGAGGCCACATCAAAGTTAAACCCAGCGTGATCTAGGGTTTTAATAATGTGAGACAGTGGGTTGGCTTTAACGGCATACCATAGCTTTACAACTTGTTGATCAACTAGCGGCTTTACATGTGCGCTGAGTTTATCTAAGTCGTAGCAGAAAAAAGGGGTATCTTGTTGCTGTACTAAGCTTTGTGCAACAGCTCGTTGTGACGTGCTCAACCAGCTCATTAGCGTAATACCTCTTCTAGTGCAAGTGACGCATCGCTTTGCTCATCACGGTACTTGACTATAAGTGCACAGGACATGCTTAAACCTTGTTGGCGCGCCCACTCACTAGAGGCTGGGCGAGAGCCTGGGATCACAATTGCATTTTCAGGGATCGCCTCGTCTTTATCTAGTAAACGCTCATTGACACAATCATACACAGGAATACTGGCAGATAGACGAACACCTGGCGCTAAGACTGCCCCACGTTTTACGACAACGCCTTCAACTAATACACAGCCCGCACCAATAAAAGCATCATCTTCAACAACAACCGGGCTTGCACCAACAGGCTCTAAAACTCCACCAACTTGAACAGCAGCACTTAGGTGAACATTTTTACCAATTTGCGCGCATGAACCAACCAACGCATGACTATCTACCATAGTGCCAGTGTCAATATATGCGCCAATATTTACATAAGCCGGTGGCATGATGATGGTGCCTGCAGCGACATACGCACCACGTCTTACGCTGCTTCCACCGGGTACCATGCGCACGCCATCTTGTGCTGCAAAACCGCGTGGCGCTAGGTTATCTTTGTCCACGAAGCCACCAGGGAATTCCGTATTTACGCCATTTTTGAATGCTTCAAGGATCCCTTTTTTTACTTCTACATTTGCATGCCATTGACCCTGTTCGTCTTGTGTTGCCGCACGTACAGTGCCGTTTTCGAGGTTGTTTAGTAGTGTTAACCAGCTCATGTTTTACTGCCTTAATTCCAAGATAAAATTGTTTCGTTGGCGCGTGTCAGCGCATCTGTGTGGGTAAGTTCTAAATGTGTCAAAGGAGGGCGTAGGTTCGGGCTTGCCAGCTTCCCTTGTAAATGCATCAAGACCTTAACCGGAATAGGGTTTGCCACTGCAAATAAGCTGTTCGCAGCTTCCGACCATGTAGTGAATAAATTAGGGGACGTGCCACTAAGAGAGCGCCTTACAAATTCGGCTGTTTGTTGTGGCCAAGCATTCGCAGCGACAGACACCAAGCCTGTTGCTCCCGCTTGGGCAAAGTAAGGCATTAGGCTATCATCACCACTGTAGATTGCGACATTTGGGGCTGCTTGGCGAAATGCTTCGAAAGTGGCGATATTGCCGCTAGCTTCTTTGAGCGCCCAAAGATTTGGGTGATTTGCAAGTTCCCCTAATAATTCAGGGGCGATGGCAACGGCACTTCGTCCTGGTACATTGTAGAGCATACATGGCACGTTGCTCTCGTTTAAGAGGGAATTAAACCAATGGCCAAGTCCCACTTTGCCGGGTTTGGCATAAATTGGTGAGCCGAGTAACAAAGCATCGATGGGCTGTGTGTTGCAAAACTGCACCCACTGTATTTGTTGTTCAAGGTTGCTGCCACCCACTGCGACCATTAATGGTACGCGAGGCGCAAGTTGGCAAACAAACTCGACGATTTTTTGTTGCTCTTGTTGGGTAAGCGCAAGCCCTTCGCCTGTACTCCCAAGTAACAGAATACCATTTTGTGCCTGCTCTTGATCCCGCACAAGGGTTGTCAACGCGCTAAAATCGATCTGATTTTCAGCATCAAAAGGGGTAACTAAAGCCGTCCATAATGGATAGTCAGATAAGTTGAATTGTAATTTCATCTCTACCGAACTTAAATCATGTTCGTAGTAAGGAGGGTGTCCAAACTTCGAACCGTTAAAATTCGAAGAGCAATGGACTTAAAAAGGATAAGGCAGCCTGTGGCCTTATTTTTCTAAGACCAGAAGCTCTCCACCAAGTGTGTTGGTGACAGTCGCTGGGATTCAGCCCAGTCGCCCGAAACAGAGAATAGCAAAGTTGTCTGTTTCTCGGCGTGTATTCCCCTTACTAAGCTGCAACGGAGTTTGCTCTCCTTCACTTAGTTACCTGAATAACGCACCTCTTCCAGCCCTAATACCATTTGGTCTTAATATCTATTCGATTTAATTAAGCACCATTGGTATAAGTTTGACGCTTTGGCATCAAACTGCATAAATAGGGTGAGCTCGCATTGAAACATTTTGGCCGTCTAGGTGTCAAGTATAGGACTGTAAATAATATGATTGTCCACTACACTGAATAAGCGTGGGCATTTTTTAAAGAGGGAACAAATATACCAATATGTCGTTAATACCTAACATGAAGTTTCGCTACATAGGGGCACTGTTGGCTATGGCTTTATTGCTATCGATGGCCATGGTAGTGATGCAATACCTCCTCCACCAGCAGAGCCAGGATGCTCGAGTGATCAATCTTGCTGGTATGCAGCGGATGTTATCCCAGCGGATAGCACTGTTCAGTTCGATAGATTCGCCGCATGGGTTGGAGACGCTCAGACTAGCTATTGATGACTTTGAAGGTAATCATCACTTTTTAACAGAAAAAGAGGCGGGCAAGTATCACCACTTAAATGCGTTGCTCGAGTCGCTGTATTATGAAAATCCAGCTCAGTTACATCGGCAGAGTCTCATGTTGATTTCTTTGGCAAAACGTCACTTAAAGCAGCCAAATACCCAGTTATCACAAGATATTTTTAAATTATCACAGACTTTACTACCCAACTTAAATGAAGCGGTCTCTCTGTTTGAACATCAAGCTAAGTTAAACACCGAGCGGGTTAGAAAAATAGAGTTATTAATTTGGCTACTAGGGCTGACGGTTTTATTTATTGAGGCTAAATTTGTATTTCGCCCAATGGCAAAAGAGATAACCGAAACTTTTAGGCAGCTTGAAGCATCAAAAAAGCTCGCGGATGACGCGTTACAATCGAAATCGCGCTTTTTGGCTCGTGTTAGTCATGAACTACGAACCCCACTTCAAGCGCTCCATGGTTACTTGGATGAATTTATAAAAAGTGCAGATGCAAAACAATTGGAGCATGTAAAGAGTGCCGCTAATCAGTTAGATGTTTTGCTTTACTCGGTAGAAGATTTCAATAGTTTATCACAGCAAGATATTGTCATTGAGCGGCATCAAATACAGCTGCACGATGTGATAAAAACAGCTTGTATCTCGTTCCAACTGAGTGCACATAACAAGTCTCTCACGTTTAATTTAGCCCTTGGGAATGCGCTAAATATGATTTGTTTCGGTGATGCAAAACGGATAGCTTGGCTCGTTGGAGAACTTGTAAACAATGCGATTAAATTTACCGAGCGTGGTGGTATTCAAGTGTTTGCAGATATTGTGATGACTCAAGAGGCGTCTTATCTTGAGTTTATTGTTGAAGATACAGGAGAGGGGTTTGATTATAAGCGTCTACAGGAGTCAATGCGAACAGAGCATTTTCAGGGGTCGCAACTTGGGCTACAACGCTGTCAGTTGCTAGTGTCCGCGCTGGGTGGACAGCTTAAATTTACAGCTCGAAAGCCATTTGGTACGAGAGCAGAGCTTCAGATCCCGATAGAAGTTGATATCGAGAACGTGCGCTCAAGCAAGCGTGAAAAATTATCTACCAATGTTTTACTCGTTGAGGATAACTTAATCAACGCCAGAGTGATTGAAAAAATGCTGCAGCCGATAGCTAAGCAAGTAACACATGCTGAACATGGTGAGCAAGCACTTAAAATATATCAGGTTGGAAAGTTTGATGTGGTACTGATGGATCTAAATATGCCAATCATGAATGGCTTTGAGGCGACAAGAAAGATCAGAGCAATCGACCCTATCATCCCCATTCTCGTTGTGACCGCAAATACCAATAGTGAAGACTTAGACAAAGTATATGAGTTGGGCGCAACGGCTCATTTGTATAAGCCGCTACAAACAGAAGTATTAACAGATAAACTCACCGCTATCCTTGATAAAAGATAATCTCTGCTATTTTTTTATCAGGCTGATATTGCCCACACCAACTTCAGCATCGATAGCATAGCGTCCAGCACCGGAATAATCAGTTTTTGATCCTACCATGCTTTTTTTCGCTGTGTTACTAGCGGGGTACCCTGACATAGATGTTTTACCCACACCTGAGTCTAACGAGACCTGTTTAAAGTCAGAGGCCATCGCGGCAACCTTTATTTTACCAACACCTACCTCCAGTTCGGCAGAATTATTAAGGGCATTTACTTCAATTTTTCCCACTCCAACCTCAATATCTAGAGCCACACTTTGCGGTACTTTTACGTGCCAAGAGAGTTCATAATCATCTGACGGTACTTCAAGAGAGAGCTTATCAGCATGGCTTTTACTGGTTAATTCGGCATCATTGACGTCAGGTGTGCTAAACCAGCTGTCAGAGTCCTTTGGTGCAACTAGGATCTCAACCTCAATGGTGTCACCATGATAAGTTTCTAGATCAACTTTACCCACCGCAACATCTATTTCGAGTTCAATTACATCGCTACCTGAAAATGATGCTGTAATTGTTTTTGTTTCGTTTGCGTGAGCAGTGATTGCTGCACTACTCACCAATAAAGCGCAGATGATTCTTTTCATTCTTTTTACCTTTAAGGAGTGTCTTTGTAAGGTAAGTCGCAGTGTCAGGTGAAAAGGTTTAAATAGATTTTAATTTTTTTGAAGGCTCGGTGCGGTGTTGTATCAACGAGCCTTGAAAGGTGACCTGCGCTTTGGCTCTTTGCCAAGTTATGGCCATATTAAAGCGGTGTTATGGTATAACCTTCAGCTTTTAGTTGAGCGATCAGTCCGTACTGCTCGACCAGATGCAGAGCACCTACTGCGACAAATAAGGAGGTGTTCGGTAATTGCTCTTTGAGTATTTCAATCCAATTATTGTTACGTTCAATGATCATCAATTGTTCGGCTAATTGACCATATTTATCATCAGAGAAGCTCACATTGTAATAATGAGATAGCTTTTTCAAGTCGCCGGAACGCCATGCCGCGACTAAATCCAAAAAGTAAGTATTTAAGTCCGCCATCTGTGCAAACGTCTCTTTTAGCATGTCGTTGCTATGTACACTCAATTGACTAAACATCTCAAGCTGATATTCAAGCGTTTCAAATTCATCAACCGCAATATTGCTTTCATTTGCAAACGCGATAACCTGCTTGTCTATCCCATTTTTGTCCGTGAAACCTAACTTCTGATATTCCAGCTGTAGCATAGTCACCATAACAGCCCAGGGGGCATAACGTTCAAATAAAGCAATATCTATTTGTTTTGCTGCAAAATAGGCTTTCAGCTTGTTATAGACTTCGGGGCTTAGTTGAGACGCTAAGGTTTGATTGCCTTTTAGTAGCATAAAAGGCATGGAGCGTTGTTGGATTGCCAACGGAGATAAGGCCTCTAGGTTCACCTCAACCATCACTTTGTCACTGTTTTTGATAGCGGTTTTAACTTTGACTGGCAACCCTTGCATTTGTTTATCACCAACATGCACAGTTCCAAACAAGTAGGATGTTTTTTGACCTTTTTCTACTTTCCAAAGGCCAACTTCTGCATTTGCAAAAGCACTAAAAAGGCTTAGGAAAAAACAAAAAAATATAAATGGAGAAAGGAATTTTACCACTTTGATCCCCTGTTGATTTTATTAAAAAGGTAGTCTGCGATATAGCCTAGCGAATGTCACTAAAAAAGAAATGAGCAAGAAGTATAGAAAATTTCATATTGCCAAAATAAGAAAGTAAATTTTTCGTTATCGTTACGCAAAACCAATATAAAATTCTCAATTTAGTATTTGTTGCTGTTTTAATTCTGTTTATGGTGTTTTTTGGGTTTTTTTATGTCTTCAGTGTGCTTTTTTAAATTTAAATGGCATAGTTTTTTAGGTTGACTTGGGTGCTGTTCGCGCGGTATTAATAGAAAAAGAGGCAACGCAGTGTTTATACCTAGTCGTTAGCAAAGTTAAATTTTCGGAATTCAAGCAATGTTACTAACAGCAACTCTACTAGTCGTGATTATCAGCGTGGTGATTATTATTACCGCGGGGGCTAGTTAGTGCTGTAAGAAAACCATCAGCATAAGCGCCCCCCGCACCACAAGGTTCGGGGGGCGTTTTCGTTTTAGGGCAAAAAAGGCAACTGAGAGCAGAACATGAGCAATTCAACAACCGGCGCACAACTTGTTATCAAGGTGCTAGAAGAGCAAGGCGTCAAACACGTATTTGGCTACCCTGGGGGAGCCATCATGCCAATTTACGACGCTTTGTACGGTGCGCCTGTTAAGCACTATTTGACTCGTCACGAACAAGGTGCCGGATTTGCTGCCGTCGGTTATGCGCGTAGTACCGGGAAGTTAGGGGTATGTTTTGCAACATCAGGCCCCGGAGCGACTAACCTTATCACTGCGCTTGCAGATGCGATGATGGATTCAGTGCCTTTACTTGCCATTACAGGCCAAGTGCCAACTGCTGCGATTGGATCGGATGCGTTTCAAGAAGTCGATGTACTAGGTATGTCCTTATCTTGTACAAAGCACAGTTACATGGTTGAACGCTCAGAAGACCTTGCAGAGGTGCTCCAAGAAGCTATATACCTTGCCCAATCCGGTCGCCCTGGCCCAGTTTTAGTTGATATTCCAAAAGATATTCAGCTCGCAAATGTGCCTTTTCATCCATTTGCAGCGCCACAAGATGAATGTCCAATGCTATCACAAGCCGAGGTAGGGAAAGCTAATCAATTACTATGTGAAGCAAAAAGGCCAGTTGCATACATCGGCGGTGGTGTACAAAACGCTGATGCTCAGCTTCAGTTGATGCAGTTTTTAGAAAAAACACGGATGCCGGCAGTGTCGACTCTAAAAGCACTAGGCAGTGTTACACCTGATTATGACTTTGACCTTGGTATGTTGGGTATGCACGGCACTCAGGCTGCCAACTTAGCTGTACAGCAATGTGATTTATTGGTGTGTATCGGGGCTCGATTTGACGACCGCGTGACGGGGAATTTAGCAAAGTTTGCTGCTGGCGCTAAGGTGATCCACTTAGATATTGACCCTGCTGAAGTCGGTAAACGAAAACCAGCGGCTGCATCACTGATTGCTGATTTGAAGCAATCGCTGCCACAGCTTGAGTGTGTGGTTACTAACACGCAATGGCTTGAAACAATTGCAACGCTGCAACGACAACATGCGTGGCGTTATGATTATCCCGGTGAAAAAGTCTTTGCCCCTTATTTACTAAATCAACTAAGCCAAAAGCTGCCAAAAACTGCAGTGGTATGTTGCGATGTCGGTCAACATCAAATGTGGGTGGCGCAGCACATGAAATTTAGCCACCCGAGTAATCACTTAAGCAGCGGTGGTGCGGGCACTATGGGATTTGGCCTGCCAGCTGCAATTGGTGCACAGATAGCACGTCCAGATAATACAGTGATCACGGTATCTGGCGATGGCTCCATCATGATGAATATTCAAGAGCTGGCAACTATTCGTAGAAACAACTTACCCGTTAAAATTTTGATACTTGATAACCAAAGATTAGGTATGGTGAGGCAGTGGCAGCAGCTCTTTTTTGACGGTCGTTACAGCGAAACAGACTTGTCAGATAATCCAGATTTTGTCGCATTGGCTGCTGTGTTTGGTATTCCAGGGCAGACAATTACTCACGCCAGTCAAGTTGATGAGGCTGTGGATGCACTGGTCAGTGCGCAAGGCCCCTATATTCTTCACGCTTGTATTGATGATAAAGAAAACGTATGGCCACTCGTTCCTCCAGGTGCTGCCAATGATGAAATGATGACGGAGAACTTTTCATGAAACACCATTTAACCGTTGCAGTAAAACAACAGAGTATTGCGATAGAACGCTTTTTACGAGTGGCTAGACATCGGGGATTTCGTCTTACTAATTTAGAGCTTCAAGGGCAAGATGACTTATTCCACGTCAAAATGACAGTAGATAGTGACAAACCTATCTATTTATTAACCTCACAACTGAGTAAGCTAGTAGAGGTGCAGGCAGTTGACTTGCACACACTACAGAAACAGGCAATTTAAAAGAATTAATTAAGGTAGTTAAACAATGACACAGACATCAGAACTTATTTGGCACAACGGTGAAATGGTTCCTTACTTTCAAGCAACCACTCATGTGCTTAGTCATGCTCTGCATTATGGCAGCTCAGTTTTTGAAGGGATCCGTGCTTATGACACGCCAAATGGCCCTGCGGTTTTTCGTTTAAACGATCATATCCAGCGTTTATTTGATTCTGCAAAAATCTACCGTATGGAGATCCCATATACAAAAGAGGAAGTAATTGCTGCGTGTAAAGAGACGATACGAGCAAACAACTTTACCAATGCGTATCTTCGTCCATTTGCCTTTTTAGGTCATGTAGGTCTTGGCTTGAATCCAAAATCACATCGCGCTGATATGACAGTTGCTGCCATGGAGTGGGGCGCGTACCTAGGTGAAGAAGGCTTAGCGCAAGGTGTGGATGTATGTGTGTCTTCGTGGAGTCGCTTGGCGCCAAATACCATGCCAACTGCAGCAAAAGCTGGTGGTAATTATCTGTCTTCTCAGCTTATTTCAGGCGAAGCGAAACGCAATGGTTATGCTGAAGGAATTGCGCTAGATGTGAATGGTTATCTCAGTGAAGGTGCGGGCGAAAACTTGTTTGTGGTGAAAAAAGGCGTGCTTTATACGCCACCCACGACAGCCTGCATCTTACCGGGCCTAACCCGTGACACTATTATTCATTTAGCCAAGCAGCGAGGTTATGAAGTGCGTGAAGAGGCGATTGCACGTGAAGCCCTGTATTTGGCGGATGAATTCTTTATGGTTGGAACCGCAGCTGAAGTTGTACCGGTTCGTAGCGTTGACAAAATCCCTGTCGGTAACGGCGGGCGTGGTCCAATCACAGAGGAACTGCAGCAAGCATACTTTGCACTTGTAAAGGGTGAGGCTGAAGACGAAAACGGCTGGTTAGAGTACGTAAACGATTAATCTTATTGGTTCAGGGTGATGCACCCTGAACCAAAGCATTGTAAATTTTGGGAATGAGGAACTCGGAAAACCGAGCGTAAGGTGAGACATGGCTAAATTACGGAGTAAAACAACGACTGAAGGCAGGCAACGTGCGGGCGCCCGTGCGTTGTGGCGAGCAACAGGAATGACCGACAGTGACTTTCATAAACCTATAGTTGCAGTTGTAAATTCATATACCCAGTTTGTTCCGGGTCATGTTCACCTCAATCAACTCAGCGCATTGATGGCTGATGCGATAACAGAAGCAGGCGGCGTACCTCGTGAATTTAATACCATAGCAATTGACGATGGCATTGCCATGGGGCACGGCGGTATGCTGTATTCGCTGCCATCGAGAGACTTAATTGCTGATTCAGTCGAATACATGGTCAATGCCCATTGTGCTGATGCTATGGTGTGTATTTCTAACTGCGACAAGATCACCCCAGGTATGCTACTTGCCGCACTGCGGTTGAATATTCCGGTGATCTTTGTTTCCGGTGGCCCGATGGAAGCGGGTAAAACTCGCTTAGCGGATATCGATTTAAAGTTGGATCTTGTTGATGCCATGGTAAAAGGAGCGGATCCAACAGTCAGTGATGAGGAGTCTGAGCAAGTAGAGCGCTCTGCTTGCCCTACGTGCGGCTCATGCTCAGGTATGTTCACTGCAAACTCGATGAACTGCTTATTAGAAGCGCTGGGTTTAGCGTTGCCTGGTAATGGTACAACACTAGCGACACATAAAGACCGTCAACAGCTGTATTTGGGCGCAGCAAAGCGCATCATGGCTTTATGTGATGAATACTATGGCAAAGACAATGAGCAAGTGCTGCCACGCAATATTGCAAATCAAGCGGCATTTATGAATGCCATGACACTAGATATTGCGATGGGTGGATCATCCAATACGGTGCTGCATTTATTGGCGGCGGCACAAGAAGGTTTTGTCGACTTTGATATGAACGACATAGACCGTTTATCTCGCAGTACCCCATTTTTGTGTAAAGTGGCGCCAGCAACACAGCAATATCATATTGAAGATGTACACCGTGCAGGTGGCATTATGGCCATTCTAAACGAGCTTGCTAAAGGGGATAAATTAGACTTGTCGGTAGGGCATGTGGCTGGCGGAAATCTAGGTGAGGTTATTGCGCGCTGGAATGCCGCAGATAGCAATAATGAACGGGCACAAACTTTCTATCGTGCGGGACCTGCTGGGATCCGTACTACCCAAGCAATGAGTCAAGCGTGTCGCTGGGACGAGCTAGATTTAGACCGTGAAGGCGGCTGTATTCGCTCTATCGAGCATGCCTTTAGGCAAGACGGCGGCCTTGCCGTATTAAAAGGTAACTTAGCGCCTGACGGCTGTATCGTGAAAAGTGCAGGAGTGGCCGATGAAATGCTGCGCTTTACGGGGCCTGCTGTGGTATTTGAATCTCAAGACGATGCAGTCGAGGGGATACTGGGCGGCCAAGTTAAAAAAGGTGATGTAGTGATCATTCGTTACGAAGGGCCAAAAGGCGGCCCGGGTATGCAGGAAATGTTATACCCAACCAGTTACCTGAAGTCGATGGGTCTAGACAAAGACTGCGCTTTGCTCACCGATGGACGCTTTTCTGGCGGTACTTCAGGGCTCTCTATTGGTCACGCGTCTCCAGAAGCTGCCAGTGGTGGTAATTTAGCGCTGGTTGAAAATGGCGATGTTGTCGCTATCGACATCTATAACCGCAGTATTGATGTAAAGCTTGATGAAACTGAACTAGCACTGCGCCATGAAAAACAGCTGGCTCGTGGTAAAGATGCTTATAAGCCACTAAATAGAGAGCGCTATGTGAGTCCCGCATTGAAAGCTTACGCACTCCTTGCAACTAGCGCTGACAAAGGTGCTGTTCGTGACTTACAAAAACTTGAGGAGTTGAGCTAGCGATGGTTTCCCAAGAGCTTGATTACTTCAGAGCCATCATTCAAGCGAATGTGGCACCGCTCGTTGAGGTAACGCAAGTCAATCAATTAGAGCAAATGTCAGCCCAGCTTGGTAATCAGATTTGGCTAAAGAGAGAAGATCAACAGCCGGTTTATTCTTTCAAATTGCGTGGTGCATACAACAAACTGCGTCAGTTGCCGAAAGGGTCTCGGGTGTATACCGCTTCAGCGGGTAATCATGCTCAAGGAGTTGCACTAAGTGCAACGCATTTAGGTCAGCATGCCACTATTGTAATGCCTGTGACCACGCCAGAAATAAAAGTGAATGCCGTGCGTAAACTCGGTGGTGAAGTGATTTTACATGGCCATCACTTTGATGCTGCAAAACAATATGCCTTGGAGTTGTGTGAAGCGCAAAGTGGTGTATTTGTTCCTCCATTTGATGATAAAGACGTGATAATTGGTCAAGGTACGGTAGCGCGAGAGCTTATTCAACAGCTTGATGAGTTGGATGTGGTATTTATACCGGTTGGTGGTGGTGGTCTACTCGCGGGTATGGCGGTGTATTTAAAATCACTGCGGCCAGACATTCGTATTGTTGGAGTAGAAGCTGATGACAGTGCTTGTCTTAAGGCTGCAATGGCAGCTGGCAAGCCTGTGGAATTAGAGAGAGTTGGTGGCTTCGCTGATGGTGTTGCAGTTAAGCTTATTGGTACTGAGACCTTCAGACTGGCACAAAAGTTTTGTGATGAGGTGATCACAGTTAATGCCGATGAAATATGCGCTGCGGTGCAAGATATTTTTGTTGAAATAAGAGCAACTGCAGAGCCGTCTGGGGCGTTATCAACAGCAGGTTTAAAAAAGTGGCTGGCACAAACTGGTGAAAAAGGGTTAAGTGTTGCTGCAATCCTATCTGGAGCTAACCTGAATTTTGATAGGCTTAGATATATTGCCGAAAGAACAGCATTAGGTGCAAAGCATGAAGCATTGCTTGGCGTATCAATTCCTGAAGAAAAAGGTAGCTTCAAACGCTTTTGTCACTCTTTAGGTGGACGCGCAATCACTGAGTTTAACTATCGCTATGCTGGCTGTGGAGAAGCACAGATTTTTGTTGGCGTAGGTTTGAGAAATGGGCAAAGTGAGCTGGATGAACTGAGGACTTCATTACATCAAAATGGGTATCAGTTTGATGACCTATCAGACAACGAGCTTGCGAAATTACATGTTAGATACATGGTAGGTGGAAAGCCTCCTGCGGTAATGAACGAGCGTCTATTACGATTTGAGTTTCCAGAATATCCAGGGGCGTTGGCGCGGTTTTTAGATATGCTAGGCAGTAACTGGAATATAACATTATTTCACTATCGAAATCACGGTGCAGCACAGGGTAATGTATTAGCAGCGTTTGAGGTAGAACCAAAGGATTATGAATGTTTTGATGCTCATTTAGCCAAGCTGGCGTATCAATTTCAAGAGGAAACACAGAACCCTTGCTTTGCGCGCTTTTTATATGGTGAGCAGTTGCAAAAGCAAAAAGCAGGCTAGTGGGGTTATGTTTGGCGCTTAGAGAATATTATTGCCAATTTAATTTCACAGAGCAATGAGAGGGCGCTTTGCCATCTCGAGGAGTTAATTTAGCGGGAGAGACGAGTGTTACAGTCTGGTAAAACTAAATCAAGATGGACTGCATTAATAAAGAAGCTTGTGTTACTAGCAGGCCTTTACGTAGTGCTAGTGATATGTTGGCCAGATTTTCAAAGTGGTATCTTCTTCTCTACAGCTTGCTTAATGCTGATGTTATCTATGGTACTAGGCGGTGACGGATATGGTAACCAAAGAGTGGAATCATTATTAACAAAGGTAGGCGATACACTGATCATCTCACATGGGATCGGAAAAGTGACTATACCGATAGCGCGTATAGAGTCTATTGCGATAGGCAAAAACTACTTGGGGCTGATAGAACAAAAAAATGGTAATGGTTACGACATTACATGCACAGGAAGTCGCGACCAAATTCATCATCATATTAAAAACCTACTCGCAGAGCATTTTGAAAACTGTACTGTATATCGTGTATAGCACTCACTTTCCTTAAGCTGTTTTTGAAATCGCGTCTATTGCTATGGCAAGCTTCTGCCCATCGACTATAGTTAGCCATTATTCTCGCACAAGAAATAAGGACATAATGTCTAAGTATTTTGCAGTGTTATTGCTTCTTATCTTCAGTACCCAAATACAGGCATTAGAGAAAGTAACGCTTCAGTTGAAGTGGACGCATCAGTTCCAGTTTGCTGGATACTATATGGCAAAAGAAAAGGGTTTTTATCAAGAAGAAGGGCTTGACGTTATCATCGTCCCCGCTGATCCGAACAACCCAAATGTTGACTTTCGTGTGCTATACGGACAAGCGCAATTTGGTGTGTTTCACTCTGGTTTACTAAAACAACGGCTTGAAGGAAAACCTTTTGTGGCGCTGGCTGCATTATTACAATCCTCTCCTTACTGTTGGATGGTTAAAGCGCAAAGCGGGATATATGTCCCACGTGATTTTCAGGGAAAACGCATCAGCCACCTTGGGCATACTGAAAATGGTGAGTTGCTGATGATGTTGCAACGAGCCGGTGTAAATACCGACAGCATGTTGCTCTACTCGGGCAAGAAACCCTTTGATGATTTCATCGCTGGAAAGTTTGATGCGATGCAGGTTTATAGCACAAACGAACCTTATCAGGCACAGCAGTTGGGCGTAGCGACTCGAGAAATTTGCCCTAAACAGTTTGGCTTAAATGTCTACGCAGACGTGCTATTTACGACCGAAGCAATGTTACGCGATCGTCCGCAGCAGGTAATGCGATTTCGCCGTGCCAGCCTTAAAGGTTGGCGATATGCAATGCTCCATTTAGAAGAATCGCTTGCGGTTACCAAAGCGAACTATGCAACTCATAAGTCACTCGCACAATTGGCTTATGAAGCAGAGAAGCTCAAAGATTTTATTAGGGTTTCGGGTATCCCTATCGGAAAAATGTCAGCTGCAAAGTGGCTGTGGATAGCGCAGCTGTATCATTTGGATGTAAGCCAATTTCACGAACATAAGGCTGATTTTATTTACTCAGAAGTCAAACAAGATCCGGCCTCATTATCTTGGGTGTTGGTGATTGCCGCTGTTTTAACCTTAGTTTGTATTCCCATGTATATTCAGCTCATCTTTTCTCGGAAAAATAAGTCACATTTACGCTAGAATAAGCATATTGTATTGCTGGTGGTTGTAACTACTTTGGACTTAAGTACGCGTTTTCTACGTTTAGATAAATTATTATTTGATACTCGTCAGTATTGGCAGATCGTTGCATTTGAGCATTTAGCCATTCCTTGGCCTGAGCTTGAGTCTACGTTACTGCAACTTAGCGATCAGGCAGTACATGAGTTAGACAACAACGAGCAAGCGCATCGTGATTTCTTCAAAAGTACTATCCCTGAACTGGAGCAATTACATACCCTTTGTATGCTGCCTAAGATTGAAGGCCATCGAGATGCACTGCCATTTTGGCTAAGTAATGGAATTAAAGGGCGTAAGCTTGAGCAGCTACAAGACTTTGTTGCTGCTATAAACGAAACCAAGTCTGCTGTGCTTGAATGGTGTGCTGGTAAAGGGCACTTAGGGCGTATGCTTGCCTACCATGGTGCGCCTGAAGTCAATAGTATTGAGCTACAACAAGATTTATGTCGTCAAGGAGAGGAGAGTGCAAAACGACAGAATCTAAACCTTCACTTTCATTGTGCTGATGTACTCAAAGATGATATTCATCACCATTTTGTTGAAAATCGCCATGGTATTGCATTACATGCTTGTGGTGAATTACACCGTGTATTTATCCGCCAAGCTGTTGATAATGGAATGAAAAAGCTATCGCTTTCTCCTTGCTGCTATCACCTTTTTACACCACAACAGTATGAAGCGATGAGCGTAGAAGCTAGCGCCAGTGCGCTGAACTTATCTCATCATGATATGAAGCTAGCATTACAAGAAACCGTCACCGCACCGGGCAGAGTCGCGGCAGTTCGCAAAAAAGAAGTGAGTTGGCGACTGGGTTTTGATGCGTTGAGAAGAGAGTTGGATGGTAGTGATAACTATGTCTCGGTTCCCTCTGTGAATAAAGCCATTTTTTCAGGGACGTTTAGTGAATTTTGTTACTGGGCGGCAGAGCAAAAACAAATCACCTTACCTGCAAGCATCGATTTTGAGAGGTATGAGCTGATTGGTGGCCAGAGAAAGCAAGTTACTGACAGAATTGAGTTGGTTCGTCATTTGTTCCGTCGTGCCATTGAAATATGGTTAGTGCTAGATAGAGCTTTATATTTACAAGCATCGGGGTATGATGTTGAGCTTAGTACTTTTTGCGAAAAGTCACTCACCCCAAGGAATATTTTGATACAGGCTGAACGTTAGCCGGAGAGCCACTAATGTGTAATTCTAGTTCGAGTCCGCTGAGCCATTTACTCGATCGCAATAAGCAGTGGGCAGAGCGCACCAATGCCAGTGATCCTGAATTTTTTAAAAAGTTGTCGCAGCAGCAAAACCCTGATTATCTCTGGATAGGGTGCTCAGATTCTCGAGTACCGGCCAACGAAATTGTTGATTTAATGCCCGGTGAACTATTTGTTCACCGTAATGTTGCAAATGTAGTGGTACATACTGATCATAATTGTTTATCGGTCATGCAGTATGCAGTAGAAGTACTTAAAGTCGACCATATTATGGTAGTTGGCCACTATGGTTGCGGTGGTGTTCAAGCGGTGCTAGATAATGCAAAGTTTGGACTAATTGACAACTGGCTTCGTCATGTTGCTGATGTCAAAGAGAAGCATCAGGCAATTATTGAGCGCATAGCTGATGAGCAACAATGCGCGGCATTATGTGAACTTAATGTGGTGGAGCAAGTGCGCAATGTTTGTCAGAGCAACATTGTGCAGGATGCGTGGTTGCGTGGTCAAACACTGACCGTACACGGTTGGGTATATGGCCTTGCTGACGGATTATTAAATGAGGTTGTTGGTGCAGTGGCAGACAGTGAGCAGCTATCTTTGTGCTATGAAAAGTCGTTACTCGGTGTGAATCAACGCTATTGCTCTTAAACTGCAAGCGAACAACGGATGTCTATGATATTAGCGTCAGGCTATACAGGTTACAGCACTAATATACTGCGTCCACAAAACCTTGATGTTATACCAACAATTAAGGCTAATTGGTATTAAACACCATACAATGAGATGGCAGCAAAACACCAATGCAGTGCTGCCAGTACGGTATTACTCGTGAGAGTCTGTTTGCTTGTCAGCCAGTTGCGCTTCAAGCTGTGCTACTTTTTCTTCGAGCTCTACTAGCTTTTCACGGGTGCGGATCAATACTTTGCTTTGAATATCGAATTCTTCTCTGCTGACGAAGTCCATCTCTGATAGTTTACTTTGAATAGCTTGCTTGGTTCTGGCTTCAAACGTTTCGGCAAGGCTCTTAACACCTTGTGGCATATTGCTTGAAATCTGTTTGGCAATCTCTTCAATTTTGGCTGGGTTAATCATTTTCTTACCTTAGCTTGCGAGTCAGTATACATGTACCATCTTACCTTATGCACGAGAGGTCGAAAAGGTTCGCTTCATAGTTTTACATTGATACGGTAAACTAGCGCGCTTAGTTTATAAGAATTCCTCAACCCCTCTGCACTCAAAGTTGTAACCAAAAGTGCGCCAAGCGAGAAGATAACCGGATTAGTTGCATGAAGCTCAACCCAAAACAAGACGAAGCAGTAAAGTATATTAGTGGCCCATGCCTTGTGTTAGCGGGGGCAGGCTCTGGTAAAACCCGTGTTATTACCAATAAAATTGCCTACTTAGTACAACAGTGTGAATACAAAGCGAGAAATATCGCTGCGGTCACCTTTACCAACAAAGCCGCCAAAGAAATGCGTGAACGTGTAGCGCAAACATTAGGTAAACAAGAAGCTAAGGGGCTGTGGGTTTCGACTTTTCATACATTGGGTCTGGAGATCATAAAAAAAGAGGTTAAAACCTTAGGCTACAAGCCAGGTTTTTCTTTGTTTGATGATCAAGATACCAACCAGTTGTTAAGTGAACTGACTGAAAAAGAGCTGGAGCGTGACAAAGATCTACTTAACTTGCTAAAAATGCAGATTGGTAATTGGAAAAATGAACTGATTTTACCCGAACGTGCTATTCGAGAAGCTCGAGAGCCTCAAAAAGCGCTGTTCGCTCAGTTGTATGCCCGTTACCAGACTCAGCTTCGTGCATATAACGCACTAGACTTTGACGATCTCATCATGATCCCAACATTGCTGCTGAATCAGTCGGTTGATGTTAGAGAGCGTTGGCAGCAGCGTTTTCGTTATTTATTAGTCGACGAATATCAGGATACCAATACCAGCCAATATCAGCTCGTAAAGCGCTTAGTGGGGGAGCGTGCTCGCTTCACTGTGGTAGGTGATGATGACCAATCGATTTACTCATGGCGTGGTGCTAAACCACAAAACCTAGTACTACTAAGTAAAGATTTTCCTGGTTTAAGGCTGATTAAATTAGAACAAAACTACCGTAGTGCTGGACGGATCTTAAAAGCAGCTAATATCCTAATCGCGAATAACCCACACGAGTTTGATAAGCAACTATTTAGTGAACTAGGGTACGGTGATCCTATTCGGGTGATTGCTACCCGTGACGAAGAGCACGAAGCTGAGCGGGTAGTAGCTGAAATTATTTCGCATAAATTTATGAAGCGCACGAGTTATCGGGACTATGCTTTGCTTTATCGCGGAAACCACCAAGCTCGGGTATTTGAGAAAGCTTTAATGACCAACCGTATCCCTTATAAAATCAGTGGTGGTATGTCGTTTTTTACTCGCAGTGAAATCAAAGACATCATGGCATATTTACGATTCTTGGTAAATCAAGATGATGACAATGCGTTTTTGCGTATCGTTAATACACCAAGACGTGAGATTGGCCCGGTGACTTTAGAAAAGCTTGGCAGTTTTGCCAATGAACGTCATATTAGTTTATTTGAAGCATGCTTTGAGTCTGAACTTTTAGAGCGTATGGCGGGACGAGGGCTAAAGGCCTTAATGGGATTTGCTCGTTGGGTAGTTGAGCTTTCTGATAGAGCCACTCGGGGTGATACTTTGGAAGCCGTTAAAGATATGATCCGAGAAATCAACTACGAGGCTTATCTATACGAATCATCCCCAAGTGCTAAAGCGGCAGAGATGAGGATGAAAAATGTCTCGGAATTATATCGCTGGATCAGTGATATGCTAACAGGGGATGCAGATAATCCGGCGATGACCTTGTCAGAGGTTGTTAGTAAACTGACGCTGAGGGATATGCTTGAGCGCAATGAGGAAGAGGATGATTCTGATGCCGTGCAGCTGTTAACGTTACATGCTTCTAAAGGATTAGAATACCCGCACGTGTTTATGGTTGGCATGGAAGAAGGCCTGTTACCTCATCAAACTAGTATCGATGAAGACAATGTTGAAGAAGAAAGGCGTTTGGCTTATGTAGGGATCACTCGTGCTCAGCAAACGTTAACGTTGACTTATACAAAAAGTCGCCGTCAATTTGGTGAGCAGATCACTCCTGAGTTGAGCCGCTTTGTGCAAGAGTTACCTCAAGACGATCTGCAAATT
Source organism: Pseudoalteromonas sp. J010 (assembly GCF_003934235.1). NCBI lineage: Bacteria > Pseudomonadati > Pseudomonadota > Gammaproteobacteria > Alteromonadales > Pseudoalteromonadaceae > Pseudoalteromonas > Pseudoalteromonas sp. J010. Next base: position 49,887 of record NZ_RDBW01000009.1, read on the forward strand.
GAAGGTAAAAAGCCTGTGGCGACACAGGCAGAACGAATGGAAAAAGGAAAATCTAACGTGGCGAATCTACGCGCTATGTTAAGAAGGGATTGATTCGTTATCAAAAGTAGGGATAAAGGCGCATGTTTCTTGCCCTTTATCTAAAGCTTGTTGCTTGCCAAAAAACAGCTGCAAGCCATGCTTTTCTAACAAACTTCTGAAATTTAATATTGCAGGTCCACGAGCAATGACTTTAATGCCTTTTACTTGGGTAACGGCCAAAATGCCCTGCAATTGAACCTCATAGCTCGTTTGCTGAAGTACACGTTTACTAAAGGTAGAGCTAAGTAGAACATAGGTAAAGTCAATTTGGCTGATCAGGGTAAGATCGCAACGATCTTTGCCAAAGTTATTTAACCCGATAGGGATCCCCATTTCAGCCAACGACTTTAAGTTTAAAATTTGCTGACTAGAAGCAAAACGAATTTCACTTTCTTCAAACAATAAGCAAAGTGCGTTACCTTCAGTGACTAACTGTTGCTTTAGCACATCAAAATGGTTGTTTTCCAACAACATGGTTGAACAGTTAAATAAAATGTCGTCATTCCGACAAGCCGCAACATCTTGAGCTTTTTTAAGTAATTGCAATTCGATCTCAAGGTGTTGGGGTTTTTCAGCTGCAAACTTCTTTAGAATATCAAAGCTTGTGCTACCTAGTACTGGGTGTTCACCAAAAGCCTCGATAAATCCGATGGGCTCTGCACTGTCCGACCAGTTGACTATCTCGGTATAGCGAAAATGTGTTGGTAGCTTATCAAGGTGGTGCTGATCATGTTGTTTCTGAGCGCTAGAGCTGGCACTGAGTAGCGGATGATAAAACTCGTAGCGGCCACGACCGGCATTCTTTGCGTAATACATTGCAGCATCTGCATCTCGAATAATTTCATCGGTATTGCGATATAGCTTGTTACTATACGTTATGCCGATACTTGCACCGCTTTGCATACATACGCCTTTGAGGCAAAATGGCTGTTGCATGACCTTGATTATCCGTTTCGCCACGTCTTCTGCTTGTTGGCGATCGGTTAGATGATCAAGTAAAACCACAAATTCATCACCTGCTAGTCTGGCTAGCAAGTCATGTTCACGAATACACTCTGAGAAAGATTGTGATACCCAAACCAAAAACTGATCGCCAGCCTGATGACCAAGTTCATCATTAATATCTTTAAACTTGTCTAAATCAATAAACAGCACAGCAAAGTTATCTTCAGGATAGCGGTGATGTTTCTTCAGTGTTTTTTCAAGTTGGGTTAAAAATAGGCTGCGGTTTGGTAGACCGGTAAGTGAGTCGTGGTGGGCGTCGTGATATAGCTGCTGCTCTATTTTTTTGCGCTCTTCCATTTGCATTTGTAAATGCAAATTCGTTTGCTGTAATTCTTTGGTCTTCTCTGCAACGCGATGTTCGAGTTGCTGGTGACTGATCTTTAATGCCTGATTTGCTAAATGAGTCTGTAATACCGATGCAATCTGATTTGATACAAACGAAATTAGCTCAACATCGTCATAGTCAAATTCATATTTATGATCATACGCTTGGCATGCTATTAAGCCAATAACGCCAGTGGCGGTTTTTAATGGAGCACCGAGCCAACTTGTCGCGGCTAAATTATGGTTGTATCCCGCTGGTCGCTCTACAATCCCCTCCATCGCGAGAGCTTTGGCTCGAGTGCTGTCGATCAGTTGACTTTGCTCTGTGCGAATAACCAGCTCGCTATATCCTTTTGCAAAAGATCTGGTTTTATAGCGAGTTTTTTCATCAACACTATAGGGGAAGGTTAGCCATTGTTCTTCTTTATTATAAAGCGCGATATACAAGTTATCGGCAAAGGTAATTGACCGGATAATGTCATGAACCTGTTTATAAACATCATCGATATCAGAAAACTGAGTTGCTAGTTCTGATATTTGAAACAAGATCTGCTGCCTTTCTAGCGCACGTTTACGATTATCAATTTCCTTGTTCAGCGCTTCATTGCTTTGCATTAACGCGCGAGTGCGTATCTTAACTTCTGACTCGAGTAATTCGCGTTTTTTGACTCTCTCGATTGCAGTGGCTAGGTATAGCGACATCACTTCAAGCAGCTCAACTTGATGCTCACTGTATGACTGTTCAGCCTCATAGCTTTGTGACACCATAACACCAATAATCGCGCCATCGCGATATATTGGCACCCCTACCCAATGTTCTGCTTGGCTACCAAGGATTTTGAACTCACCAGCCTTTGCTCGCGACAACATCTCTTCTTTGGTGAGGTAAACTGTTTTGCCAGTTTTAAAAACATGACCTGTAACGCCATCTTTGAAGTGATGTGCCTCATGTAAGGGAATAGCCACAGCATCTTTTTCATCTACAAAGTAAGAAAGTTCAAGTGCTTGTGTAAAGCGGTTTTGTAATACCACATAGAAGCTCTTGCTTGGTAGATATTGAGAAAGAATATTATGAATTGCGGGGTACAACAGGGTTAACTCAGCAACAGTACTTGCCTGTTCTGATAATTGAATTAATGTGTGTTGAAGTTGAGACTTTCTTTTATATTTTTCTAGTAAAGACTCTAATCTTGCGGCTCGTCGAGATAGTCTCTTAACCTGTTGTTGTGGCTCTTCCAATGATGAAAACCGGTTCTTATTTTTGTTTAATTATTGAGCTTAATAATTTCACTTTTAACCTAAGTGGTCAAGTGCAATTTTCTCATTCCTACAAGCTTGTTTTGTGGCTTGATCTGTCATACCAATTAGCATTAATACTTGCTCAATTTGAAGGAGTAAATCTGACGCTAACTGCGTTAAAAATTTCTTATTTAGAACAAATAAATAGTAAGCCTTTCATGCCTTAAAATAGACCGCTTAATTAAGATAATTGGTATAAATTGTCATGATATTTTAGAGAAAAAGTGCAGCGATAAAGGCTGCACTTTTTAATGTATTTTTGGTTACCATGACAGCAACGAGCTAATACCTAGTTTTTTGTCATGAACTCGATAGCTGCTGCGATTTCATCATCAGAACAGTCCATACAAGTACCACGAGGTGGCATTGCATTAAACCCATTAATCGCATGGTCTAGTAGTACTTCAGAGCCTTTGGCTAGACGTGCAGCCCAGTCATCAGCTGTTTTAGGAGCACCTAGCGCGCCAGTACCGTGACAAGCAAAACAAGAAGCTTGGTAAACTTGTTCGCCTGAGCGAGGGCCAGTTGGTACCGCTGCTGCTGCACTTTCAGCACCAGCTAAATATACTGAACCGATTGGCTGAAGGCGTTGTTTAATCGCTTCTTCAGTTAAAGAATTGTCATATGGTTGCGCAACTGCGGCTGTTGATAGCAATAAAAGTGCTGCTGAAAGTTTTTTCATTTACCTTGCTCACTTCGTTTGAACGTGTTCAATCACGATGATGGATGACGGAATTATTGCGATTATAACGCCACCTGTTCATTTATAAAACGTAAACTTGAGTATAAATGGTTAAAACCATTAATTTATTGCGTTAGGGCAAGCTTTTTGCCCAAATTCGTAGAACCACAGCCAAGTTTTGTGGTTGTCACGAATACGCTTTAAGTAAGATACGCAATTTACCTAAGAATGGATTAGAGTCTGCTAACTTGGATAAGTCTGACAGACTCGTAAATTTCTATATTAAGCCATTTCTACTAACTTTGAGATGGCTTTTTCAATTCCAGAAGCTGCCTCTAGCACCGAGGATGCCAACATATACGCTGGTGTGGATATCACTTTTTCACCTTCATCAACTACGATGTCAGATACTGTGCACTCAACATGTTTTGCTCCTAACGTATTAATAGCAGCTGCGGTATCAACATCAGAGCCTATGGTTGCAAGCGTACCTGGTGCATGAATATGTGGGATGAGCGCCGGTGCAATACATAAATATGCTATTGGTTTTTGCTGGCTGTTAAACGCACGACATGCGATTTTCATGCTTTCTAAAATCGTTGATTCGACACCTTTAAAAGCGAAATCAGACAGGTTTTTCGCGACACCAAAGCCGCCAGGTATGACAAGTGCATCAAATTCATCTGCATTGAGGGTCTCCAAATCTGCTATTTCTCCACGCGCGATACGTGCAGCTTCCACTAGTACATTACGACGTTCTTCTTGTGTTTCGCCTGTTAGGTGGTTGATCACATGGAACTGATCAATATTAGGTGCAAAACACTGGTAGCTTGCTCCTACTTTTTCTAGATTAAGTAAGGTTAGTACCGATTCATGGATCTCTGCACCGTCAAATACACCACAGCCACTAAAAATTACTGCTACTTTTTTCATTCACTTCTCCTTCTAACGTCTTGTTGCGCGCGCTATATACATAAAAAGAATTATGGCCTAATTAAAAAATTATAAAGGATCTTCTATGATCTTTGATCATTTGTGGTAGTATACTCCTCCGCTTGAGAAAATCAGGCTATTTTTTGTTCATACGTTCTAAAATGTGTGGCCAATAAAATTCTTTATCCACAAATGGCTAAAGATAATAACAACTAAAAAAGCTCTAAAAACGCAAGTAAACCAAAGCCTTATATCGTACTCTGACTTCAAGTTGAAAGTTCTGGAGCAATTTTTCGTGTTTGTCTACAAAGTTATCCACAGGCTCAACTTGCAATATCCAAATGATAGGCTAACGTGAAACTCGTTTTATCTTGTGCCTTGTGGCATCCTTACATTCTACTCTGTAAAAGACTAATTTAGGATCCAATATTTATGTCTCAGATCCCTCAAAACCCTTTGATCTTGGTTGATGGTTCTTCCTATTTGTTCCGTGCTTATCATGCGCCACCGCATTTAACTAACTCAAAAGGTGAGGCGACGGGGGCAATCTATGGCGTGATAAATATGCTCAAGAGTTTACTGAAGCAATATCAGCCTAGTCATATGGTTGTAGTCTTTGACGCAAAAGGGCCAACCTTTCGTAATGAAATGTACAGCGAATACAAAGCACATCGCCCACCTATGCCTGATGATCTCAGAACGCAGATCGAACCAATCCATGAAATTATAAAAGCAATGGGTTTGCCACTTGTCAGTATCAGTGGTGTAGAAGCTGACGATGTGATCGGCACCTTCTCTAAAATCGCCTCAGAGCAAAGTCGTCACGTACTAATAAGTACAGGTGATAAAGACATGGCGCAATTGGTTAATGAGCATGTTACTTTGATCAACACGATGACAAACACCATTTTAGATCCCGCAGGCGTGGTGGAAAAGTTTGGCATCGGTCCTGAACTGATCATTGATTATCTCGCGCTGATGGGTGACAAAGTAGATAATATTCCGGGTGTACCTGGAGTGGGTGAAAAGACTGCGCTTGCCATGCTTCAAGGGTTAGGGTCGATAGACTCACTGTATGATAATCTAGATAAAATCGCTGATTTGGGTTTCCGTGGTTCCAAAACCATGGCGAAGAAGCTAGAAGAGCATCAAGCACAACTGAAGCTCTCATACGAATTGGCAACGATTAAGCTTGATTGTGAGGTTGAGCAAGATCTAGAGCAATTTAAAATTGCAGAAATGGACAAAGATCGCCTGATTGAGCTGTATGGTGAGTGTGAATTTAAGCGCTGGCTGGCTGAGTTATTGGATGGTCAACAACAATCAGATATCGTTACCATTGAAGCGGAGGGATCTGCACCAGCGGCAGCCCAAGTAGAAACTCACTACGAAACGATCCTTACAAAAGCACAACTTGAGCAGTGGGTTAGCAAACTAAAAGCTGCTGATTTAATCGCTTTTGATACCGAAACGACCAGTGTTAATTATATGCAAGCGGATCTGGTTGGAATGAGTTTTGCTATTGCACCGGGTGAAGCAGCTTATTTACCCATCCATCATGATTACGTCGGCGCACCAGAGCAACTTACCCAAGAAGCGGTGTTTGAGGTGATGGCGCCATTACTTGCCGATCCCCAGATCAAAAAAGTGGGTCAAAATCTAAAATACGATCAAAGTGTACTTGCCCGTGCAGGGCTTGAGCTAAACGGAATCGCTTTTGATACTATGCTAGAGTCGTACGTGTTTAACAGCGTGGGAACTCGCCACGATATGGACTCATTGGCGCTTAAATATCTGGGTCATAAAACAATTAGCTTTGAAGACATTGCGGGCAAAGGCAAGAATCAACTGACATTTAACCAGATTGAGTTGGAAAAAGCGGCACCTTATGCAGCAGAAGATGCTGACATTACGCTTAGGTTACATCAACACCTTTGGCCATTAATTGAGAAAGAAAATAGTCTAAAACAGGTCTTCACAGAGATTGAATTGCCGCTATTAAGCGTGTTGTCTCGAATTGAACGCACAGGCGTACACATTGATGGTGATATGCTTGCAAAACAAAGTGTTGAGATAGAGAAGCGTTTAGGAGAGTTGGAACAGCAAGCTTTTGAAATTGCAGGTGAGGAATTCAACCTCAGTTCGACCAAACAACTGCAGGCAATATTGTTCGACAAGCTTGAGCTACCGGTGATCAAGAAAACTCCAAAGGGTGCGCCGTCAACAGCGGAAGAGGTGCTGCAAGAGTTAGCGCATGACTACCCATTGCCTAAGCTTATCATCGAGCACCGCGGTTTATCGAAGTTGAAGTCTACTTACACTGATAAACTACCGAAGTTAGTGAATGCTGATACTGGTCGTGTACATACTTCATATCATCAGGCTGTAACGGCGACAGGACGTTTAAGTTCAAGTGATCCGAATTTACAAAACATTCCAATTCGCAATGAAGCTGGTCGTCGTATTCGCCAAGCATTTGTTGCAGACACCAACAAACAAATTGTTGCAGCAGACTATAGCCAGATTGAGCTTAGGATCATGGCGCACTTATCTCAAGACACGGGGCTACTTAGCGCTTTTGCAGAAGGAAAAGATGTGCACAGTGCTACAGCTTCAGAGGTGTTTTCTGTGCCGCTTGAAGAAGTGACATCAGATATGCGTCGAAAAGCTAAAGCGGTTAACTTTGGTTTGATTTATGGCATGAGTGCCTTCGGTCTTTCGCGACAACTCGATATTCCAAGAAACGAAGCACAGCATTATATGGATACTTACTTTGAACGTTTCCCTGGAGTGCTGGAATATATGGAACGTACAAGGGAAGAAGCGGCCGAGAAAGGGTATGTTGAGACTTTATTTGGCCGACGCTTGTATTTACCCGATATAAAAGCGCGTAATGGTGCTCGCAGAAAGGCTGCTGAACGTGCTGCGATTAATGCTCCTATGCAAGGTACTGCTGCTGACATTATTAAAAAAGCCATGATTAAAGTGGATGAGTGGCTGCAAACGTGCAGCCGTGACGACATTCAATTATTGATGCAAGTGCATGATGAATTGGTGTTTGAAGTCCATAGCGACAAAGTGGCAGAGTACAGTGAAAAGATCTGTGAGTTAATGAGTGCTGCAGCATCACTAGATGTCCCGTTACTAGTAGAAGCTGACAGTGGTGATAATTGGGAACAGGCACACTAACTAACCAGAAATCGGGATAATAACCTATTCTCTTGCAGCTATTATCCCGAGCTATTGATGCACAAGTTTGCCGTGTATTGAGCAACAAACTCTGGCTAGTGTGATATTACGCCTGCTGAGCTTAGGTGACTTAGCGGATTAACTCACTGCTTACCACGAGAGGCAAAGCCGCGAACTTTATTGTATTAGCGCCGTATCATCTTTCTAGGTGATACGGTTTTTTTGTGAATGACTTAACTTATGTGTGCAAGTAAACACTAGCGGTATAGCGTCTTAAATTTGTAGCTTCTGTTAATCTCCAGTAACAAAAAAAAACTTAACGTTGAAAGTTTATCAAATTGGCTTAAGTTTTGCTTTTTGGTGTTTATTTCTGGACATCTATTTGTTAGAGTTCGCGCCGTCCTCATCCTGTAGGACATCCTGTTGATGATGTATCTCTCGTAAGAGGATACAGTGTATTGATAGCTTCTCCCCAGATTGCTATAGCGGCTCGTTATTTTGACGAGCCGTCTTTTTCTCTGCTTTAGTGTCTTCCAATTATCGTCTAAATTTCCTTTTCAGCAATAGTCTGCAACTAGGTATTAAAACCCTTAGCGAGAAGGGCTTTATTTAATTTTAACTGCGTTTTACACTGGGTGCACAAACGTTATGTTCTCTCAATTAATAAGGAAGTCGTCATGCTTAAATACCTACTGTTAGGTAGTGCACTTTTTTCTGCTCAGTCTTTTGCGTCTTGGCAGCTTGATCAACAACATAGTAATGTCAGCTTTGTTTCTGTGAAACAGACACATATTGCGGAAGTACATCATTTCAAGAAAATAGCAGGCTCGCTATCTAAGCAAGGTGAACTTGAGATCAACATTGATCTTGCCAGTGTAGAAACCATGATCCCCATCCGTAACGAGCGGATGCAAACCATGTTATTCAATGTTGCGGATCATCCACACGCGAAGATAACGGCCAATGTCTCTAAATCACTTAGTAATTTAGTTATGGGGCCTCAGACGGTCACTGGAGTTAATGCTGCGCTGACGCTTCACGGTCAAACTCAAGAGATCACCCTAGACTTGCTCGTGACTAAAAATGCTGACGGTTTAGTCGTTACTCCAGTAAACGCGGTTGTACTGGATGCAACACAGTTTGGTTTTAGTGCGGGGATTGAAGCGCTCACTAAGATCGCTGGGTTAAAAACGATTTCCACCAGTGTGCCTATCACCTTTAATTTAGTTTTTGATGAACAAAATTGATGAATTAATTGCACAGTATGTGACAGCCCATGCGCCGACAGAAAGCTGGTCGGCACCTTCGTGTGGCTTTTCCGAGATAGTGATTGATACGGATGGACGCTGGTTTCATCAAAAAAGTGAGATAAAAAGAGCATCGCTCGTTGCGTTATTCGCGAGTGTATTAAGCTATGATGGAACACATTATTGGCTAAAAACTCCGGCAGAAAGCTGCATTGTGAAGGTGATGGCACATCCTTTTGTGATTGAGCAGTGGTACTTTTGTGAACATGCTTCACGTTTGTCACTTGTTCCGTGCATCATTGCTGTGGACAACATAGGACGTGAATGGCCGATTAGTAGCATGTTTCCACTGGCGCTAGAACGAGTAAATGGCGTTGATATTCCCTTTTTGCGGCTCAATTACGGATTAACTGCTAGAGTGTCACGAAATGTCTACTACCAGTGGGTGGAGATGTTGCAAGAAGATAAAAATGGATTTTATCTAATGTCGGCAAAGACGCGCTTCTATCTCGGATAGGCGCGCCTCTATTTCGTTATGGCGCTTTTTACTCTGTAGCTTCAGTCTTGTCTTTAACAAAAGGGCCTAGGTACCAATCGTCTAATTTCCAAGCCAGCTCGTTCAAGCCGATACCTTTCAAAGACGAAAACGCATGTACCGTTATGTCGCCATTTAGTTCTGCTAAGGCACGGCGAACTTGAAGCACTTCAGCTTTGCGCTTACCTTGTTTTAGCTTATCCGCTTTGGTCAGTAGCGCAAGCACGGGTATATTGCTACTAATTGCCCAATTGATAAGATCCATATCAAGATCTTTCAGCGGGTGGCGAATATCCATTAGCACCACAATCCCTTTTAAGCATTTACGACGCTGTAGGTATTCACCCAATGCTTTTTGCCACTTCTTTTTCATTTCTAGTGGTACTTTGGCAAAGCCATAGCCAGGCAAATCGATAAGACGCTGGTCCTCGCCCAAAGAAAAGGTATTAATAAGCTGGGTACGGCCGGGGGTTTTACTCGTTCTAGCAAGCTTTTGATCGGTTAATGTATTGAGAGCACTTGATTTACCTGCATTAGAACGACCCGCAAAAGCCACTTCAATTCCAGTATCCGGTGGTAGTTTACTGATATCTGGGGCACTGGTAATAAACTGTGCCTGATTATATTTCACGCGAGATTTTAGCACGCTGACTCCTAACTGATTAAACTTTCGCGGATTGAATTGCGTATTTTATAACAGTCTGGCTGAAACCAAAAGCGTTACGCTAACAGTTATGGGTGCTGCTTTTTGAGCGTAAGGCGGGGATTGATGCGCCATTATTAATTAATCTAGGTCAAATCCCTGTAAATTATAAGCTTAATATGGGCAGAAAACGTGCCAGAGAAAGTAATATCGTGTAGAATGTAGAAATTGCAATGTCAATCTAAAGAGTATACCCATCAGTAGTCACTACTGAACGAGGCATATTTGGGTGGATCGGTGCTGTTTGGCGTTATTATTGCTGAGTACTGCATGTAAGATTCATCTGATTAAGATAACAACCTAATTTTAGTACTGATTGGTATTATTTACCCAAGCGATAAAGAGAGCGACTTTAGTTCGCATGGGTGCAAATTACAGGGTCGGAAACAGAGAATTTACCATGAAAAAAATAGCATTAACTTTAACAATGTTGCTTGGTACGTTGTCAGCAAGCAACGCATCGGCATTCGATGGTGACGCAGAAGCAGGTAAGGCGAAATCTGCAACGTGTGCAGCATGTCACGGTCCAGATGGCAACGCCCCTGTGACTATGTATCCAAAAATTGCAGGACAGCATGCCGATTATATTTACAAGCAACTGCAAGAGTTTAAGCTAGGAATGACCTCAGGTGGTAAAGAAGGGCGTATGGATCCGGTAATGAGTGGTATGGCTATGCCTCTTTCAGATCAAGATATGAAAGACTTAGCTGCGTATTTCTCTACCTTATCTATGTCTGCTGGTACAACACCTGAAGATGTGGTTGCTGTTGGTCAGCAATTATATAAAGCGGGTGATGCTGAAAGAGGGATCCCTTCTTGTGCAGCATGTCATGGTCCTCGAGGCAATGGTACATCATTGGCTAAATTTCCTAAGATATCTTTCCAGCATCCTGAGTACATCAAAGCCCAGCTTGAAAAGTTCCGCGACGGTACTCGCAATAACGATATGAACGGCATGATGCGTGACATCGCGAAAAAGCTTACTGACAAAGATATCGAAGTACTATCAAAATATTTAGGTGGACTACACTAAAGTCGTATATTGAGTTTATGGCGCTCGTTGTAAACTCCTACTATTGAAAAAAGGGCAGCACACGCTGCCTTTTTTTATATCCTAAAATGTGAGATATATCTCACTTTTTCTGTGAGATATTGTCTTTGCTTAATTGTAAGTTTTAGCTTAATTTTAAGCTTTGGTTCATTGTAAGTTAATGTAATCAATATGATTTCTGTTTGATTAAAAAATTTAAGGTAAGAAATTTGTTATTGAACAGTTGTAACTCAGGCTCAGGAGCGTAAATTATTCGTTGTCGCCAAGCAATACAAAAAAAGGGACAATGCGATACGGAAGCGTAGGTGGCAATATTTAGTATCTAGATTGATACAAAGGACTATCAAGAAAGCGTTAGGAAGACCGAAAATAAGAAATTCATGGAAGTCTCATAACAATAACAATATGGAAATGTCACGGAAGTCTAAAATAAAAACAATACGGACGACAATAAAATAAGAATAATAAGGCTTAAAAGTCGAAGGGAGAAGTGTCCAGTTGTGACGCTCAGATTAGTAGGCGGTAGAGAGTAATCTCTGCCGCCTTTTTATTTGGTTGCTTTTCGCTTACCTGATACAATAGCATTCTTATTAAGCAATTATTGTTAACCATTGCAAGATTCAACTCTGATAAGTTGTGGCCTATGTCTAGGTGAGCAGCTTGAAACCTATCACCAAGACAAACATAGACTATATTGGCAATGTCAGTGCTGCCATCTGGTTATGGCGGATCCAAATTCAAGGCTAACACCAGCGCAAGAAAAAGCGATTTATGATAGTCATGAGAATGATTTGGAAGATGCAGGCTATCGCCGCTTTTTAACTCGGGTTTCTGAACCGCTAATAGCTCGCCTATCGAAGCCAAGTTTAGGGTTAGATTTTGGTTGTGGACCTGGCCCCTTGCTTGCAAAAATGTTGGAAGAGGCAGGACATCAAGTTTCATTGTTTGACTTGTACTACGCCAATAATCCCGAGGTGCTAAAACAACAGTATGATTTTATTGTTAGTACCGAAGTGGTGGAGCACCTTGCCAAACCAAGACAGGTACTACAGCAATTATTAGCACTGCTAGATTGCGGGCAACCGCTCGTATTAATGACTAAACTCGTGATAGATAAATCGCGCTTTGCTAATTGGCATTATAAGAATGACTTAACACATATTTCGTTTTTTAGTCAGAAAACCTTTGCGTATTTTGCTGCGCAACAAGATTGTGATTTAGAATTTATAGGGAATGATGTCATCATTCTCACCAAGCGTAATACACGCCAGAATTTCGAGTAATTGATTATGACCAGAAAGAAAAAGACACGTAAAATTGCGACCAACGGTACACCTAGGTTAAGTAAAGAAAAGCTTCAAGAGTTACGCGCAATGAAAGAGATGCGTAATAAAAAAACGAAAGGTAAAAAGCCTGGTTCAAGAAATGCGCCAGACATATCACCAAAAGCGCAGTCTGAAGTGACAGCAAAAAAAGATCCTCGAACTGGAAGTAAAAAACCTATTTCTCTGGTGGTTGAGTCGCAACCGGTTAAAGAAAATACACAACCTGAAATGAAGCGTCATTTACAGCCGCAAGCGCAGTTACATAACGCCGCTGAGGTGCTGACGCCAGAGCAAGAGTTAGAGCAACTTGAAAATGACGAACGTCTAATGTCGTTACTTGAGCGCCATGAGCAGGGTGAATTACTCACAGGCAAAGATGCTAAATACTTCAATCGTGGTATTGCACGTCATCAAGAATTATGTGAACTTTTAGGTATTGATGATGAATTTGAAGAAGGTGACATGGAAGAAGATGATCCGTTAGATCAATTTATGAGTAATGACTTAGCAAATGAATGGCTAGATGATGACTTAGAGGAAGATAACAAATAATGAACACTGCATGGATTGTCGCACTTTTTATCGGCGCTGTGATCATTGCTGGTTTGGCATTTTACGCTGGTAAATTGCTATGGCAGTTGAAGGTGCAAAAAGAAAAAATTGCCAAGCATCGTGAAGAAAAAGCGATAGAATTAGAGAAATCGCGTCAACAGCGCAATAGCAAGATAGCTGATAGCGTAAACCTTATCGCCCGGGCGATGAAAGAGAAACAGTGTGAGTACTCTGAAGGCTGTCTCAGAGTCTGGGTGCTTATCTCTCAATATAGCTTTGATAATGAGGTGGATTTACAGCTAGATTACCCTGGTGTCTATCAGATGTATGAGGAGGTTAAGGAAATGCCGACTCATGACGCACGCAAGAAATACTCTAAAAAAGAAATCTATAAAATGGACAGTCAGCGCTGGCGAGCAGAAGAGCGTTTGGAATCAGAGATTTTGAAAGATTGTGAGAAATTGATCGTGCGTTTTAAAGCTGCGGCAGGCAGTGAAAACGTGGTGTTTCAATAATACCAATTTAACTCATTACTTGTTCAATTTGAAGGAGTCAATCTGACGCTAACAGCGTTAAAAATTTCTCATTTAGAACAACTAAATAGCAAAATTTTTGCCTAGTTATTGATAAGGTTTTCTCGCCTCAAAATAGACCACTTAATTAAGCAAATTGGTATAACGTAAAACTAGGGTCTGTTGACCCTTGCTATTTGATTTTTGTTCCACTGAGTGCGTTTTGGTCGCAGCGCTCAACTTGCCGCCCAGTAATCTAAGCAAAAATTGAACATAATGAATAAACGCCCAGCGGGGCGTTTATTCATTATGTCATGCTGAGGTGATATGGTATTCACACTCGGTCAAAACCAATCCTGTCGTGCATTGATAAAATACTTTGATAGTTTGACCCATGCTCAATTGTGGATGTAAATTTTCCATAAGAGTGAAATACAAGGTATGGGTATCGAATTGACTCAATTTCACTGCATCGAATCCAAAAAATCGATTTACCGTACCATAAAGTGCTTTGTAGATGCTCTCTTTAGCTGAAAAGATGACGGTTAACGGGCAATGTACGTGTTTTGCTAGTCCACGAAAGCTCTCGAACTCAGCCGGATGTAAAATTTGTCGTTGTAATTCGATTTCTTGTTTTGGCTTCATGTCTCTTTCAATATCAATACCTAAACCAATGGTATGCGTATTGTTAGTGGCAATAGCAGCAGCAATTCCACGGGTATGGGTGATACTCGCGACTACATTGTTAGGCCAAATTGGGGCGCGGTCAGAGCCGTTCAGTACGGTAAAATTATCATGACCTAATGCTGTTAAACTCGCTTTCGCGCAGATCCTTCCAGCTAAAAATTCAGCTTTTCTCTTTGCAACTGCTTTCTCTAAAGTATCAGGAAGGAAGATGTTATGTTGCTCAAAAGACTGCTCAGAATAACTATCTGGGTCAAACTGAATACAATGAAAGTGATGTTGCAAAAACGGGGTAAATAGATGGCTGTGATTGCTTTGCAAAGCTAGCTCCTGTTATTCCTGTCCATAATGCCAGTTTGCGAGCTATCTACTTAGCCTAAAGTTGAGAAGAGCTGGCTGATTGCCCTGTAACGTTCACTGTAAATACTGGCGAGCATGTTTAGTGAGATTAATACAACAGGCGATAAAACCGGCAACCAAAGAGGTGTTCGTTATCGAAACTTAGCGTTATATCAATTTTCTTAATTAAGTGGTCTATTTTGAGGCGAGAAAATCTTGTCGATAACTAGGCAAAAATTTTGCTATTTAATTGCTTTAAATAAGAAATTTTTAACGTGGTTAGCGTCAGATTGACTCCTTCAAATTGAGCAAGCATTAAGTCAAATTGGTATTATTACCTGTTTGGTTAAAGTTGTCATTTGCTTTGGACGCTTAGTGTGCATGAGCTAAACGTCCATAGCAAGATATATGCAAAGCTATCTGTCCGTTATTTTAGTTTACTTGCAACAGATACTAGTTGCAGAGCAAGGTTAGAAACTTTTTCTGCTAGATCTGGGTCTTTAATTTTACCTTGTTCGTCAAAGGTATTAAATGCACTTGGAACCGCGAGCTGATCTGCCAGTACTAGGCTGCCAATTCCTGATAGTACGTCACGAACATGGTTTAAACCACGCAAGCCGCCAAGGCCACCGGGTGATGCGGCGTAAAGTGCAACAACTTTGTTTCTAAACGCAGGTACTGCACCTTGCTCTGTACGCGATGCCCAATCAATTGCGTTTTTGAGCGCGGCGGTAAATGAGCCGTTGTATTCAGGGCTAGCCAATAGGATCCCATCGGCATTACGAAGCTTTTCTTTGAGTAGTTGAACACCTTGTGGTGTACCTTGAGCTTCTAGATCTTCATCAAACATTGGAATATCTAAATCCCGTAATTTTACGACCTCTACCTCGGCACCACTTTCCAGTGCATAATTTGCCGCGGCTTGAATGAGAAGTTGGTTATAGCTGTCTTTTCTTAAACTGCCTGCCAGAGCGATAATTTTAGCTGTAGTCATCTTGCTTATACCTTATTTTGTTTCGTTGAATTTATAGTAGCAAAATTTCACTTGCATAAAAGCTGAATAAACGCAAAGCTTGTGTGCATATATGCACAGAGGTGGTTATGGATAAATTCACAGATTGGCAAGATCTCAAAGTCGCTTACACAGTAGCGAAGCTCGGCACGCTGTCTGCAGCAGCTGAGTATCTGCACATACATCACAGTACAGTACTTAGGCGTATTAATAACTTAGAAAAAGAGTTAGGTACGCGTTTGTTTCACCGTCATGCTCGTGGCTATCAAGTGACACAAACGGGGGAAAAGCTGTTAGCAACGGCGACGATTATCGACGAGCGTTTGATGGAATTGAGTACATCAATCGTTGCATCAGATAGTCAGCTAAGAGGCAAGCTATTAGTGACGACAGTCAGTGGTTTTATGGATATATTGTCAGAGCCTTGTCTTGCTTTTCAGCAGCAGCATCCCCAGGTGCAACTAGAAGTGTTGCTTGATCAAAAGCGTTTGCGGTTAGATCACGGTCAAGCACATGTTGCAGTAAGAGCCGGATCTAAACCGGATGAACCAGATTACGTGGTGCAACAATTGACTACTTTAGAAGCTGGATTATACGCGTCCTCCGATTACATTAAGCGTATGGGAATACCGACGACAGTAGACGCACTACAGGGGCATAATTTCGTCTCGGGGGTGACTGGTTTTAATGCTAGAGTCCCTTATTTTGCTTGGGTCGATGAGCATATTGCAGAGTCTCAAGTCACCTTCAGAGTATCTGAAACATCAGATGCTACACGGGCAATTGTGAATGGCCTTGGTATTGGCGGTGTTCAGCACAATGTTGCGAGACGCTACCCTGATTTACTGCCGATACTAAAAGAGGAGCTAAGGTGGTGTAGTCAGGTATGGTTAGTCACCCATGTATTAGTACATCGCACAGCAAAAGTACAAGCGTTATGTGAGGTGCTAAAGCGCCACTTTAACAACTGACAGCTCTTTAGCGCACGCTTTTCTTTTTTGCTTAGATTATTAGGCGGTAAGTCGAGCAACCATATTTAGGATAAAAAAATCAAACAGGAAAGGTTAACAGACCCCAGCTAGTTTGGCTTTTTATGCTTGCTTATTAGGAAGCGCAAGTAAGTGCATTCTCGCTCGCACTTCCTGTAGACAGTAGCGCAATTAATACAATATGCGGATCACTGTGACTCCTTTGGCTTCAGTAAGATTGCGTTATCGCGTAGAGGGTAATGTGGCAACGTCACAGCATTACCTGGTCTATCTCCTTGTCCATATTGCGTAGGTGCAAGCCTCGGAGCTGATTGGATAGCCTCAGGACATTTACCAGTATCTATATGAGAGAGTGCAGCGGCGAGCAAATCTTCATTTTGACTGCCGAGTGACTCTGAGAAGTCATCAGCCACAATACAACCTGGTACTTGTGACGACAAACCTATCTCACCATTACTGGACGCTCCTGAGGGTGTAAAGCCATCAGCATAGTCATCGAAGCCTTTGGCATTTTCTGAGCCAAACTGAATTGTGTAGTAAACTGTGCCGCAATTTTGTGCTGGTACAAATCCGTATGGTTTACCTCTCGTAGTGGTGCCAATGAGAAACACCTCAACATCAATACCACGTAATCCGTTGATCACATTCTCGCTTGCAGATGCTGTGCCTCGGCTTGAGAGGATATACACTCTAGGGAGGGAAACAGTTGGTAAATTGGTCGATGTAAAGGTGTTTTCAGCCCAGTTAATTACTCTGGACTCGAACTCTGTACGTTCTTCTTCTGCGGTGCGCTTGTCGTTCAAGGTACTAAACGTAAACGTTTTGTTTAGGCTATTATTCCCAGCAATCATATAACCTAGCTGAGCCGCCATAATTACACGACCCCCGCCGTTGTAACGCATGTCTAGTATTAGGTCATCGATTTGTCTTGTTTTGAATAGGTTGAACGCCTCGATTAGACCATCTTGAGCGGTTGGAATAAACTGATTAAATTGCACATACCCTACTTGCTTACCCGCGTAGTTAATAATTTGAGCATTTTGAATGGGGGATGTTTTGAAATCTACAGAGGTCAAAGTAACCGATTTTTGGTTACCTGCTTGGTCTTCAAATACGAACTCATGCTGTTCACTTTGAGCAGGAGACAGCCCTGCATTGAGTGTGGCACTGTCAGAGCTGGAGATAAAGTCGACTCCATCAATGGATAATACTTTATCGCCTCGTTGAATGCCTGCGGCAGCGGCGGGAGAGTTTGGCTCCACCGCAGCAACGGTAAAGTTGCGTGGCGGTAAAGTAGAGATTACTGCCCAGCGAATACCATAGCCAGTTGTGAACCCAGCTTGCGCTTGCTTTTGGAAGCTATCGTAAGACTCATAAAAATGAAATTGATCTTTATCGTTACCTGAAGGCGTTTTTTGGTTCGTTTTCAGTTGATCAAAGTAATCAGTAACCGTGTCAAATTGTGCAGGGTCGTTGTCAATGACCTCGTCATACCATAAGTAAGTTTCGTTGGTAAAAGACCGGAGCCACATCTTTTCGTGCATAGCGGTACCAACCTTATCGGGATAAGGTTGGTCGTTGTTGAATTGGTCGGTGCCAGTGCGTGGCGTTGCACAGTAATTAATGAACTGGCTCGAAGGTGAAAATTGGTTAAATGTCCAAATTGGCGGCTCGGTTTGCCCAGTATTATTGCCAGGGTTGTCAGTGCCTAAGGAGTCGCTACCGCCGCCTCCGCATGCTGCTAATACTAGGCTTATCACTGTTGATGCGAAAACTAGAGTAATACGTTGCATCGTATTTACGTTCCTGTTTTAGTTGTATAACTAAAAGCTAGCATCGCTTTGCTCATCTAGCAATCACTGTTTCTGCCAAGCTGTGAATAACTTTCGTTGTTGAGTCGATATTTTCAAACCATAGGTTTTTTCCATATAAAAATAGGCGTCAGCAATGCGTTTTCTTGCATAGTAAGGCGGCTCGATACGACGTAGTTTAAAGTCGATTTTAACAGGGCAAGCGCCATAATTTGCTTCGGTATTAGGGAGCATAGAAAAACGGTAATTAGATCTATCACCATTTATTTCGCCGATAGCAGGGGCGAGGTTGTGAATGTCAGCTTCCATTTTTCTAAACTTTTCACTCACTTTTCGACAGTGTTTTCTACCTCCCTGTTGCCAACATTGCAGTTGATGACCAAACTCCCATGCCGAGACTATATGCTCCCATTCAATGCGATTTGCTCGAGCATTTTCTTTACCGTTTCTTGTATAAGGCAACCTAGCGGCATACCCACAGCTTGTGGTGTCGGGTACCAGCTTTTTACCCCGCTTGGTGATACCACAGTTACAATATAAGGTGCGGCTATCTTCAGTGATCTGTTTTGAAAGATATTTCTTAGCTTGTGAGAAAGAGCTGAAATCTTGCGCACTGGCGGTTAGTGCAAAGAAGTAGAGCACTATAATGTAGAAAAAGCGTGACATAACCTCTCACCTTAGGGTGGAATACAGGGAATATCACTATATCAAAAAACTCATCAATACTAACAACTAAATAGGGCGGTACACGCCGTATTATGTATACCGTCGGCGTTTACGCCAAGGAGGAGACTGTAGTAATAGCAATAAACCGGTTATGCAGAAAAAGACGCTTGTTGCCGCAAATGAGACAAGTAATGGGTTATTAAAGTCCTCACGTTCGTCGTAATCCATAATGTGTAACATCCAGAAAAAATCGAAAATACGCCAAAGGCTGCTACGCACAGTAATGACTTCTCCATTGCTTGCGCTCAGATAAAGTGTGGTATTGAGCGCATCACCATACTCAACTTTCCATACGTTTTTTCTATAACCTATTTCTCTAGGCCCTTGGGTAAGGTGTGTCGCGCTACTCACCTGTGCAGTGATTAATACATGTTTATCAGCTTGCTGAATTATTTGCATTTTACTAGGTGCTGCCAGAGGGGCGCCAGTTATGCCATTAAATACTTGTGTCTCGTCATGATTTAGTTTGATGATAGGTAAACCAAGAAAGTGACTAAACTGGATATGCTCCAACTTCGTTGACTGCTGTACTAATTTATTGATGTCAGCACGATAGTCAGCAGAGGAAAACGGATTATCGAGTTTGCGCAAAGCAAGATGTTTGCCATGCACTTTTTCTAGAGGAATAGCACTCATCACTAAGCCCCCAAGCAGCCAGGCAAAAATCTGGAGGAAGAGTAAGTAGCCAAGATATTTATGGAGTTTACGGGCAGGCTTTAGCAGTTTTTTAATCATCACAATATGTTATTCTAGTTATTCGTGAATATGATAACGATAACATACGCAGTGTAGAATGCGTCACATTGTCGCATTCTGGATAACCTAAGTGTAGATTAGGTAATTGCTTACTTTTACAAAATCTCAGGTTATTAAGCCATTATAACATTTAGTTTTACAAGGTAGCTTTTAACACATGTCTGAAATTCAATTTTTAAATGTCGATTTGGAACTGGAGTCTAAGCAAGATATCAGTACGTTAGTTTCAGATTTGAAGAAAAACGCTATCGTGTTGCATTATGATCAAGATGATTATCGTCAGTTGGCTAGAATTGAAGCGAATACTACCGAACTAACACCTGATAAGGCGATTAACCAGCTGTGTGAGCTGATTGAGTCCTGCTCCAAGGTCGCATTAAAGCAATGGCTTAGTTGCACAAAACGCACCTTTGATATTGGTTTTAGTTCTGGCAAGTCTCCAAAGTGCTTTTCTCAAGCACTGCATGTTGATACGTTGCTCAGAATTTCTGCAATTGGTGCTGGAATAGAAATAACGCTCTACCCAATTGAAGAATAAAAACTCTAAAACTTAGAATAAATTGTTTTATATGTTAATGTTGTTAACTTGTTGATAAATTATTCCTGTTGTTTTATCTTGTTTGTTCACTAAGACGGATTATTTCTAGGAACGCAAGATGAAACAACATGTAACACTTTCTACCCTAACACTTGCCATGCTTGGTAGTGTAACTTTTTCAAGCGTAGCTGCTGCACAGACGCCAAATGCTTACAGCTCACTTCAAGGGCTTGATGTTTTTAACGCAGCACCTGTTCAGGTGGCAGATATAAAGAAACAGATAGCAAAAAATTTAGCACTATCGTTGCATCAAATTAATACTCAAGTACAGACCCAGCTTAGTGAATACCAAGACACTATCTCATTAGAACAATTACAAGTTGGTGGGGCGGCTGCAAAGTTAATGACAGAGGCTAGTCAATACACTCGTGCGTTGAAAGGGTTAACTGATAACACGTCTAACCTTTATCAACTACGTATTGCCTCAAGCCAAATGCTTACAAAATGGCAGCAAGGTGAAGTGCCTCTAATCGCATTTGCCCCCAAGGGCGATGATAAGTCGTGGCAATATGTCGAAGCATTCGATCAACATGGACAATTGCATTTACTGGATGCACACAAGATGCCTGAGCGGCCAGTGCTTATCGTGGAGCTTGACGCAAAGAAAACCAAAGCTGAAGGGCTTGAGGTCATGAAGCGAGTATTTGCAAAGCAAGGAATGATGATGCCATCGGCTGAAATGCAGACTAATGACGAAGCTACGCCGATTTCTACCAGTGTGCTAAAAAAGATTAGGTTGAATAATGACCAAGAGCCTTGGGTGTCTGGCGCAGCAGAAGTATATGGTATTGTGACAGGTGTTAACCCTTCGCGCGACGAGCCTGTACTTGATATTGTTGATATGCCATATCTAGATCATGATGGTAGAGACTACACACCAAATCAAATTATCATTCACTGGGAAAGATATCGTTGGCAAGCGGCTGATTTGTTATTGATGGAACAGGATGACAACACCAATTATCAAGAATTGGCGACAACTTTCTTAGATATTGTGACACAAGTGATGCGTGCGATCCCTGATCCAAACGTTCAAGGATATGCGCTGATCCCACAGCTAACCAACCAATTGATAAAGGCCATGCCAAGTCACTGGTTTACTAATGACGATGATTACGTTGATGTGTACTACACCTTATTTGAAGGCCAACGCTATAACGACCATATGGGGGCAAGCGGCAACGCCAAGATAACTTTAGAGCCGTTGACGATAAATCCGCGTTAGTGAAACACCACTCAGCAACTTTTGATAAGTTGTGTAGACTAGTCCTCCTCGTAAGGAGGACTAGGTTGTAAAGTCTAATTGTAGACTTTTACATTACCAAATTGCTTCAACAAATTCAGGGTGATCTACAAAAGGATTACGATTCCCTTGGAATTCATAAGCCGCTTGGTTGCGAGCTTGTTCAAGCGCATCAACAGGATCTTCGTTATGCCATCTTTTTAGCATATTAACAACCCAAGTCTCGAACACCTGATCCTGACTGCCATTTAATACAGCATCACTATAGCTGGTGTTATTTTGCCAGTTAGCGATAACATCTTGATAGCGTGTTGCCATATAAAAATAGGCGCGAGCAAAGTCACCTTTAAAAGCATCGATAGGCTCAAATACTGTACCACTATAGTTAATACCTGTAGCAGAACCTACGCGACTACCATTACTTGAGGTGTAAGAGGCACTGCCGACTTCACCAAAAGGGAAGTTACTCCGTTTTGAATTAACATAACCATCAGAGGCGAAAATATGATGGATGTCTGAATTCATCGGCTCTACTTTTCCGCCAAACCAAGATTTAGGGAAAGAGTGCTCACGGTTATAGCAGTCTCCTTCTACACGGTAGGTGCCACACTGTGAACCGGTTGAAACATAAGTGATGCTGTCACTTACCGATGGTTTTTCAGAGTACCTATCAAGAATACTATTATCTTTTTCAAAGTAGTTATCTCGTTCACTTTGATCTATGAAGCCCCAAATTGCCGAGTAGCCCTGAGATTGATGATTTCGGATGATACGGTGCAGTTCCGTTTTAAGTGCATAACCGCTTAGCCCCGCGGTAGTGGCGTAGTATCCATCTCCCGTTGGTGGTGGTAACGTGCTACCAAGGCTAAAGCTATGGTCTTGACGGCTGGTAAACTGTCCCCCAGATGCAATCGTTTTAGAGCCATGTGTTAAAGTATATTGCCCACTACCATTGCTACAACAAATGCCATCACCGTAGCTATCTAAAATAGTGAAGGTGTAATTACCATCGGCAAGGCAAATTCCCTCGTTAACGGATTGGTTGTTGCTATAATTACCGCCACTTGCCATTGTACTACCTGCGGTATTGGTAATTTTCCAACTGGTTTCACTGGCATAGTTATCAGTGATCAAAGCAAGATTTAAGCTGTTGCTTTGACAACTTGTCGGTGGTTCTGGCGTCACATTACTTGGTGCAAAGCCGTCAACATAAACGGTTTCACTGCCATCAAAGCCACTTCCATCATAAAAGCGTAAACCAACATTGATAGTAGTCGTTGCGGTTGCTGTATAGGTGTGATTAATCTGCTGCCATTGTCCGACATTGAACTGGTCTGAGTAACCATGATAGCCATCCACCACTAACCTTGCTTTGACACCACCCTCAGTATGATAAACCCATGCGCTAAATTGATAGCTTTTTCCCGCTTCAACATTAACTTGTTGTTGCAAGTCTGTACTACTTTGAGTTGCAGTATTAACCTGAATTGCGGCAGCATAGTTGCCATCTTTTACAGGGCTTGTGACTGAAGATAGCGTTATCCCAGAATCAATCGTCGTCCATCCACTTGGAGCCTGTCCACTCCAACTTTCAAAGCTGCCATTTTGCACTTGTGCAGTGGCGTTTAGGCTCAATAGTGAACAGCACGACCCGATGAGCAGGTGTTTATATTTCCCGTGTTTCATTTTTACTCTCATTATTATCATTATCTATATTATTGATTTGTCTATTTGACAGGTTGATTTTACATCAACTCTGTTACGGCAATGTTAATACTTTTGAAGGCTAAATATTGCACTTCTTTTAAGTTATTTTCTTTGGACTTTTTCATCTTCAATAACTAAAAGGAATATAAAAGCAGATTCTATTCTTTTTGATCTTATCTTTTGCCACGTATGCTTCAGGCTTATAAAAGCAGGCTCCGCTGTGAGCGAGCCAATGATGCAATGAGCAAGCAAACCTTTTGGGTACGGGGATCCATGATGTTGTTAAGTCAACTTAGTGCTGCAGCAAGTCCGCTGACAAATGAACAACTGCAAAAATTACAAGGCTTAGTTGGGGAGCTAAATCCAATCCAGCAGGCATGGGTGAGTGGCTACTTAGCAGCGACAGCCAATTCAGCTGCTTTATCAGGTGTAGCTGGTCAAGCAACTGCGAGTGTTGGTGATTCTGCACCATTAACTATTTTATATGGTTCACAAACTGGCAACGCAAAAGGCGTCGCAACGCTTATCAAGACCCAAGCTGAAGCGCGGGGATTGACGACCAAGCTCGTTAATATGGCAGATTACAAACCAGCTAACCTAAAAAAAGAAAAGTTTTTGGTGATTGCTGTTTCAACTTATGGTGATGGTGAACCGCCTGAAGATGCTGAAGCATTACATGAATTCTTGGTGAGTAAAAAAGCCCCTAAACTTGCTGGCGTGAAACAAGCTGTTATCGGTCTTGGAGATACCAGTTATGAATTTTTCTGCCAGACAGCAAAAGATTTTGAAGCGCGCCTAGGCGCGTTAGGTGCTGAGATTGCCGTCCCCCGTATTGACTTAGATGTAGACTATGAAGCGCAAGCACAAGAGTGGATAACACAAGCATTAGATATATTTGAGCCAGAGCTCAAAGCGCAGCAAACCGGAGGTGGTAATGTCATCAACATGCCCTTTGGCATGCCAGAGCCTGCCGCCAGTCAATATACCAAACAAAATCCGTTTGCAGCAGAGCTAAATGTGGTTCAAAAAATAACCGGGAGAAATTCCAGTAAAGACGTTCGTCATATCGAGATTTCACTTGAAGGCTCTGATATTACTTATCAACCAGGAGATTCTCTTGGCGTGTACTTCTTAAATGATCCACAAGAAGTGGCTGCTATTCTTGAGGTGCTTAACCTTGATAAAGCGCAAACTGTCAAGCTGGGTGACCTAACTGTTTCAGTAGAAACAGCCTTAATTGAGCATCTTGAGCTAACACAGTCATATCCAGGCTTTGTTGAAAAATATGCGATAGCGACTGGGAATGAGGAACTAAGCGCACTTGCAAACGATAAAGCGGCATTACGTGCCTATATTGAAGAGCGACAGATCTTTGATGTGATTAAACAAAACCCTGCGAACATTGAGGCGCAAGCGTTGGTTGATTGCTGTCGTAAATTGCAAGCGCGTTTGTATTCCATCGCGTCAAGTCAAGCGGAAGTTGAAGAGGAAGTACACCTCACCGTTGGCTTAGTGGAGTTTGATGCTTTTGGTGAAAAACACTTCGGCGGCTGCTCAGGCTACTTAGCGAATCGTGCTGAAGAAGGGGCTAAAGTTAAAGTATTCAGTGAGCATAATGATAACTTTAGGTTGCCGAGTGACAATACAACACCTGTGATTATGGTAGGGCCAGGTACTGGTATCGCGCCGTTCAGAGCCTTCCTACAAGAGCGTGAAGCACGAGACGCTGAAGGTGAAAACTGGCTGTTTTTTGGCAATCCACACTTCACTGAAGATTTCCTATATCAAGTAGAAATTCAAAAATACGTAAAGTCGGGTCTATTGACCCATGTAGATTTAGCGTTTAGCCGTGATCAGGCAGAAAAGATTTACGTGCAAGATAGGTTGAGAGAGAAAGGCGAAGCTGTGTTTGCTTGGCTTGAAAAGGGTGCCCATTTTTACGTTTGTGGCGATGCCACTAGAATGGCTAAAGATGTACATCAAGCACTTATCGACATCATTAAAACCCATGGAGGGAAAGATGATGAACAAGCTGAGCAATATCTTAAAGCATTGCGCAGCGCAAACCGTTATCAGAAAGACGTTTACTAACACGTCTTGTTATACCGTCAGCCAATTTTAATGTAGGAAAGACAATGAGCAATTCTGAAATCAAACCGAATAGTAAGCTCGATGCAAACGCAAAGTTTTCTGATAATGAGCGTTTGAAGTCACAAAGTGCCCACTTACGTGGCACAATTTCAACGGATCTGACCGATCAGCTAACCGGTGGCTTTACTGCGGATAACTTCCAATTGATCCGTTTCCACGGTATGTATCAGCAAGACGACCGCGATATCCGCCCTGAGCGTACTAAGCAACGCCTTGAGCCACTGCATAACGTGATGCTTCGCGCTCGTATGCCTGGCGGTATCATTAAACCACATCAGTGGTTGGCGATTGACGAGTTTGCAGCGGATAAAACTATGTATGGGAGCATTCGTCTAACAACGCGTCAAACTTTCCAGTTCCACGGTGTATTGAAGCCAAACATCAAAGGGATGCACCAGCTGCTGAATAGCGTAGGTATTGATTCTATTGCGACGGCAGGTGATGTAAACCGCAACGTGTTATGTACAACTAACCCGGTCGAGTCTGAGTTACACCAAGAAGCGTACGAGTGGGCGGCTAAAATTTCAGAACACTTGCTACCAAAAACCAAAGCTTACGCGGAGATCTGGTTGAATGGTGAAAAAACGGAAACAACGGCCGAGCCGATTTTGGGTGATACGTATTTACCACGTAAGTTCAAAACCACGGTAACCATACCACCAAATAACGAAGTAGACGTGCATGCTAATGACCTCAACTTTGTTGCTATTGCAGATGAGGGCAAGCTAGTTGGCTTTAATGTGCTTGTGGGTGGTGGTTTGGCGATGACCCATGGTGATGTGAATACCTATCCACGCAAAGCTGATGACCTTGGCTTTATTCCGCTTGAGCACACGCTTGCCGTTGCTGAGCATGTGGTCTCCGTGCAACGTGACTGGGGTAACCGAGTAAACCGTAAAAATGCAAAAACTAAATATACGCTAGATACATTTGGCACTGAGGCGTTTAAAGCGGAAGTTGAAAACCGTGCCGGTATGAAATTTGAGCCAAGCCGTCCTTATGAATTTACCCACCGTGGTGACCGTTTTGGTTGGGTTGAGGGGATTGATGGTAAGCATCACTTAACGGTGTTTATCGAAAATGGTCGTATTTTAGATTTCCCAGATAAACCGCTTAAAACAGGTTGTCGCAAAATTGCAGAGATCCACAAAGGGGATTTCCGCATGACAGCAAACCAAAACTTAATAATTGCTGGAGTTGCAGCTGAGGATAAAGCGCAAATCGAACAAATTGCCCGCGAGCATGGTTTGATAGATAGCGAGCATTCAGAGCAGCGTAAAAACTCGATGGCGTGTGTATCGCTACCGACGTGTCCACTTGCGATGGCAGAGGCGGAGCGTTATTTACCTGAGCTTGTGACAAAGGTAGAAGGGTTGCTTGCCAAGCATGAGGTTGCTGAAGAGAATATTATCCTTCGTGTAGTCGGCTGCCCCAACGGCTGTGGCCGAGCGATGTTAGCTGAAGTTGGATTCGTGGGTAAAGGACCTGGTAAATACAATATGTATTTAGGCGGTAACCGCGCGGGTACTCGTATTCCTAAACTGTACTTGGAAAATGTCGGTGAAGAGGTCTTTCTTCCCGCTCTTGATGAGCTGATTGGGCAGTGGGTTAAAGAGCGTAACGAAGGCGAGTGTTTTGGTGATTATGTTATCCGCAAAGAAATTGTTGCGGAAGTCAAAGTATCAAAAACTGATTTCCACGCTTGACTTAGAACGGGCAGCTAAGCTGCCCATTGGATGAGAAAATGAGTAATTTTAAACAAATATTAACTCTTGATGGTGCAACCCAGCAAATGTTACTTGCTGATGCTAATGCCTTATTGAGTGATAAAACAGCCGAGCAAAGAGTCGCTTGGGCACTGGAAAATTTACCGGATACTCACTTTTTGTCTTCTAGTTTCGGTATTCAAGCAGCGGTGATGCTACACCTTCTGACTCAACAACAACCAGATATTCCAGTGGTACTGACCGATACGGGCTACTTGTTTCCGGAAACGTATCAATTTATTGAATCGTTGACCGAGCGCTTGACACTGAATCTTAAAATATACCGCGCTAAACAAAGTCCAGCTTGGCAAGAAGCAGTATACGGCAAGCTTTGGGAGCAAGGTGAAGAGGGGATTAAGCAGTATAATACCCTAAATAAAGTGGAGCCCATGACTCAAGCATTGCGTGAGCTTAATGCAGGTACATGGTTTAGTGGCCTGCGCCGACAACAGTCTGCGACACGCGCTGACAAACCGATTGTTGAGTTAAGTCGAGGAACTGTTAAATTCTACCCTATCATTGATTGGCATAATCGAGATGTATACCAATACCTCACCAAATTTGATCTGCCTTACCATCCACTGTGGGAGCAGGGCTATGTATCAATGGGGGATGTACATACTACTCGCAAGCTCGAGCCAGGTATGACTGAGGAAGAAACGCGCTTCTTTGGTCTGAATCGCGAATGTGGGTTACATATTGATGGTGATGGTATTTAATGCCAACTACGCCAACGTTTCAACCTCGGGCTACCATATCGTGAGCATTGTTGCATAAAAGACGCCGCCTCGCCCATGCAGGTCAAGCCACCTTATACCTTAATTGGCTGCTGTGGGCGAGGATAGAGCGGTACAAGCGCGCTCTACAGTTTGAGTATCACCAAGCAACGCGGTGTGTACTTCATGAATACTCTCCTTGTTATGTTCATCTGAGCATCCAGTCAATTTTGAAAAAACAATGTTACCCAAAGACGCGTATTCGTCTATTTTTGTGTGTATGCTTCATATAACTGAGCCGAATTATCAAAGCCATTAACTTGGAAATTGGTGGCTATCAGTCATACTTAGGCTATTGCTTAATCAAAGTCGAGGAGGTGGCTTTGATCTCGTTTGTAAAAGTGGGTTATTTCTGTACATGTCTTTGCACTTTGCTAGCTGTTGTATCGGGGCGTGT
The DNA here is from genome assembly GCF_003934235.1 of Pseudoalteromonas sp. J010. Classification (NCBI taxonomy): domain Bacteria; kingdom Pseudomonadati; phylum Pseudomonadota; class Gammaproteobacteria; order Alteromonadales; family Pseudoalteromonadaceae; genus Pseudoalteromonas; species Pseudoalteromonas sp. J010. The sequence continues at coordinate 78,280 of NZ_RDBW01000009.1, forward strand.
TGCTAGTAGTGAGGAGCATATTAATTTTGCCATTCAATATTACCCTCCTTTTATTATTGAGCATGGCGCTGAGCAAGGGCTTATTATTGATGTGTTTAAACTCTTCGCAGCGCAGTATCGATATAAAATCAATTATCTACTGTACCCCGAAAGGCGCTCATCAGTTGAAATCGAAAAGGGAACAGTTGATGTTAGAATGGAATCAGAGCTGTGGTATCGAGGTATAACTCCGATGTGCTGGAGTGAGCCCCTTTATGTTATTGAAGATGTGATCGTGACACATAAACAAGCCGAACACTTTGATATGACGGACGTAAAATCGCATTTGTTTCTTGGGCGTTTTGGCTATACCTACCCTCAGTTGGAGCCGTATTTAGAACATGACCAGTTACAAAGGAAAGATTATTACTCTGAGCATGATGTTTTATCTGTGCTCGCCGGAGGGGGCATAAGGCAATCGCTTTTACTATTATTGGCAGACCTACCCTACGTTGGTACCAGCTACAACACGCTCATTTTGATGAGAAGCTAGTGATTCAAGGTATATCTGATGTTGCACCATTGCAATTACAATTTGGATACAGTCAAAAAGCAAAAACGCTTTGCGATGATTTTAATCATTTTCTAACTGACTTTAAAAAGACTGAACAATTTAAAAAGATACTGCTAAAGTATGGGCTCAAAGGACAATGAAGAGATGAAAATGAAAGCCGCGAGTTATTTGATGATTATGGTCATGCTAGTCGCAGTAGCCTGTTTATTTGTGCTCAAACGACCAGATGGAAAGCCTTGGTTAAGTGTGCAGTCGATAACCCAGTCGGTAGAACACAATGCAAATGAGTTGAAGCGCCAAGGAATAGATGCAATGGATCAAGTCAAATCACATACAAACGACTTGTTAGGTGACAGTATGCCAGTGTCGAGTTCGCATACACAAGTATATCGCTGGCAGGATGCAAAGGGACAGTGGCATTATTCTGATAAGCCAAACCCGCATGGTCATTCTCAAGCATATCAAATAGACGAGAGTAAAATTACAGTTATAGCAGCTGAAGATACAAGTGTTCTTGCCGCCAAGGCTGAACAAGAGCCCAATAACTCCTCTTCAAAAATAGTACCGACAGCGTTAAACCCTGCTGCGGTACAGCAGTTAATGAAGGACACCCAAGACGTACAAAAGTTAATGGACGAGAGAGCAAAAAAAATAGATGAGGCGCTAAAGGAAAACCGCTAAACAGTCTATAAGTGCTGCTCAACATACTCAGCAATCGCTAAGCTTGCAGTTAGGCCTGGGGATTCAATCCCCATCAAATTGACAAAGTTAGCGATACCGTGTGTTGCCTCGAACTGAATCACAAAATCACTTTGTTGGTGGCGGCTGAGCTTTGGCCTGATCCCGGTATAGTCTGGTGTCAGTCTAGAGGGGTCGAGTTGTGGCCAGTATTGAGCTATCGCTTTTATAAACTGTGCCTTGTGCGAGTCGTCAAAACGATAATCTATGTTGTCTATATACTCAGTGTCAGGCCCAAACTTTAACTGTCCAGCCAAATCTAATGTGGCATGTACCCCAAGGCCATGTCTATTTGGAATAGGATAAACTAAGTGTTGGAATGGGTGTTTCCCTTGATAGCGGTAATAGCGACCACGACAATAATAAGCGTCCACTTGGGGGTTATTACCAGTTATTTTGTTCAGTATATCAGGCGCTGACAGCCCTGCGCTGTTAATGAGTTGACTACAACACAGCTCATAATGCTCGTCCTTACAGCGCATCGCTATGACAAAGCCTTCGGCCAGCTTCTGAACATCCATGAATGCTGTTTGGGTTGCAACAATACCACCGTTGGCTTCAATTTCGGCAATCAAAGACAGCATCAACTGATGACTATCCACAATACCTGTGGTAGGAGAAAACAACGCACTGTGAATGCTTAAATGGCTTAATTGTTGGCTAATGGTTTGAGACGAAACGAAGCTCAGATCCGTGACGGTGTTGTTATACGCTGTCTGCTTGATTGCGTCGAGTTGCTGCGTCTCACTTTCGTCGGTCGCGACGATAAACTTACCGAGTTGCTTGTAAGGGATATTAAGTTGTTTACAACGTTCATAAAGAAGCGCTTTACCCCTAATACATAACAGCTGCTTGAGGCTATCTAAAGAGTAGTAAATTCCTGCATGGATTACTTCACTGTTACGGCTACTGGTATGTTCGCCAACATGAGTTTCCTTGTCGATGACAAGCACACTACGGTTATGGCTAAGCTTTGCTGCAATAGCAAGGCCGACAACGCCCGCGCCAATAATGATAGTATCAACTTTATCCACTGTTTAACGCCTATCTCAAACTCTTGGTTTAGGGTGCAGTAATCACACTCTAATATCAAGTAATACTGAGCAACTAGGTATTAAGCACCACATGTTATAACTCAATATTCCATTGCACTTAGACATTATTGTAGTTAACTAACAGACTTCTGAAATTAAGCTCAGAACATATTATTTTTTATGCTCGCGGCGCATGAGCAAAATAGTCAGATAGATTTTGGTGGGTAGTGAGCAAGTAAGGCCAAGAGCAATACAGCTGGCACCTACTACAAGCCCCTTGGCCCCAACTCATGCAGCCATTGAGTCGTCAGTATAGTATGACCTATCACAATGAGCGCAAGCCCTGATACGATAAGTAGGTGTAAAGGCCAGAGTTTGGAAGCCGACATTATATTCACCTCACCATGCTTGTTGGTGCAATAATCATGAGGTGAATTGCATCGTTATGAATTGTGGTAGATCAAGCTTTAACGTGATACCACTGCTGCTGTCATTCGTGAGATACAACATAGCTCATTTTTACTATTAGTAATACGTACTTCCCACACTGAAGAGCGTTTTCCTAGATGGATAGGTTTAGCAACAGCTCGCAGTATACCGTTTCGCGAGGCTTTTAAGTGATTTGCATTAATCTCCTGACCGACACAGTAAAATCGTTCGGTATCTACGACAAAGTTTGCCGCATAACTTGCGACGGTTTCCGCTAACACCACATTTGCACCACCATGTACAATTCCCATAGGGTTGTGATGCTGAGGGGTCGCAGGCATAGTCGCTACAAGATAATCATCGCCTATTTCGCTAATCTCGATACCCAAAGTTTTCATTAATGTACCTTTACCCGTCGCTCCCTCATCTAGTGATTTACACAACTCAAGGCTAATTGGGGAAAACCAAATGGACATGTTTGTCTCCTTTTCTTATACATATGCTTACATTTTTTTACTATGGCGATTTTTTCTCATCGTTACAATCTTTGCATTAACGTAAAGGGGAAAACATGAGAGTACTACCAATACTTGGGTTGTTACTTTATTCCGGTATGAGTGCAGCCAATTCACACGAAGTAAGTATCGGTTTCGGTGAGTTTTTGGAAATTGAGGATGGATTCTTAGGTGTTCAGTATAAGCATTATCTGACAACTTTGAAAAACAATAGCACACCTTATAGCTTGCAGGGCTATTTACAGAAAAGTGATAACTTTTCCATTGGGGGATTCACAAATGATGATTGGCAATTGTACCAAGCTGATGCTGAGCTGTTTATTGGGCGGCACTGGCGGGTGGCGGTAGATGTCACTCAATTTAGTGATGATGAGGCATTTTCTGTGTCCACCAAAGATACCATTGCATTGTTACAGGTGGGTCGTTTCGTCAGTCGAAATATGCAGCTAGGCTTAACATTTATCGGTCAACGTTCAGAGTTTGATGGCTTTGGTGTAGATGATCATAGTACTGAAACAGCACTTGCGCCCTTTTTTAGGTATACCGAGATTGAGGATGGTGTTGGGTGGGATGTGAAGATGCAAAAAGTGGCAGCAGATACGGACTTTTGGCAAGTACAGGCTGGTTATTATTTCAACAAAAGCTGGCAAGTTGCGGTGTCTGCGAGGCTACAAGAAGAAGAGTTTAATGAGTCAATCGTTGAGCTGCAAACAGAGTACTGGTTTAATGCTCATTCAGCGGTTCGATTTGGTTTAGGGTCGGATCTAAACGATGCCGATCTTAACACTGTTACACTTATTTATACGGGACGGTTTTGATACTTAACCTGAAGTTTGGGTAAGGTGCGCTTACTCTTTAACGCTCGAAAACCCTGAATTATTCACAGTTCAGGTGATTCAAGTTTGCACTGGTATAACAGCGGTGACAATAGAAAACGAGCTTCGCTGAAGCTCGGTATCAAAGTAGAGCATAGCGCTGATTTCAGCTGAAGTGCTATGCTCTTTTAATGCTGTTTGATTAATTGAGCATTTGTCTCAGCACATACTGTAATATCCCACCATGTTGATAGTATTCCCACTCTTTTGGGGTATCTATGCGAATGTCTGCTGAAAACTGTTTTTCCTCACCTTTGGCATTTTTGGCGGTAACGATGACTTCAGTTGCGGTGTCGTAGATCCCTTCTATTTCAAATTCCTCCTCACCACTTAAACTAAGCTCTTCATGACCTTCGCCTGGTTTGAACTGCAAAGGCAACACACCCATACCAATAAGATTAGAACGATGGATCCGCTCATAACTTTTTGCCAGAACCGCTTTTATGCCAAGGAGTAATGAACCCTTAGCAGCCCAATCTCTCGATGAGCCGGTACCATACTCACTACCTGCTAAGATCACCAATGGTGTATTACGTTGTCGGTACTGTTCAGCGGCATCAAATATACTCATAAGAGCGCCATCAGGTAATAACCTAGTGATCCCTCCTTCGGTACCCGGGGCTAGCTGATTGCGTAAGCGCACATTCGCAAAGGTGCCACGCATCATTACCTCATGATTACCACGGCGTGAGCCATAAGAGTTAAAATCCGCTTGCTTCACACCTTGTGATTGTAAATATTCCCCAGCGGGAGCTGACGCTTTAATGTTCCCGGCAGGAGAGATGTGATCGGTAGTAACTGAATCTGCGAGTTTAGCAAGGCACCTTGCGCCTTTGATGCTTGGGATCCCTGGTGGCTCTTTGCTCATATCATCAAAAAAGGGTGCTTTACGAATATAAGTAGAGCTATCTTGCCAGTGATAGCGTTCGCTTTGATTAACAGCAATCTCTTGCCAATGTTTATCCCCTTGATAAACATTGGCATAGTTTTCAGCAAACATGGCTTGGGTCACAGTTTGAGAAACTAGTTCACTGACTTCAGAGACCGATGGCCAAATGTCTTTTAAGAATACATCCTGTCCGTCATCAGTTTGGCACAATGCTTCATTGTAGACGTCAATATCAGTTCGCCCTGCGATTGCATAGGCTACGACAAGTGGCGGCGATGCGAGGAAGTTCATTTTTACATCTTGGTGGATCCGCCCTTCGAAGTTACGATTTCCAGATAGAATTGAGCTGACGACCAGCTGATGTTTAACGATGGCGTCGTTAATTTCTTTTGGTAATGGGCCGGAGTTACCGATACAAGTTGTACAGCCGTAGCCGACTAAATCAAAACCGAGCTCCGCAAGTGGCGCTAAAAGGTCAGCTTGTTTTAGATAATCAGTGACTACTTTTGAGCCTGGAGCTAATGACGTTTTCACCCAAGGCTTGGGCTTTAATCCAAGTGCTTTGGCTTTTTTTGCAACAAGGCCAGCAGCAAGTATGACACTTGGGTTTGAGGTGTTTGTGCAGCTTGTGATAGCCGCAATAACGCAGGCACCGTCGACTAATTCAAACTCTTGTTTTTTAAATTTAACCTTACCAACACCGAGGGTTGCCGGTTCGTTTTGGTCAACCCGAGAAGTCCCACCTTCACTAACGGTGCGAGCTTCATCTTGATCCGACGCGGCATTTTTTTCACTGCGCTCATGTTGAAATTCTCCTAAATGGGCTTGGATAATTTTACCTGCGTCATTGAGAGGGATTCTATCTTGTGGGCGCTTTGGACCTGCAAGACTTGGAACGACAGTCGCTAAGTCTAGTGTTAAAACGTCGGTGTAAAGTGGCTCATCACCGGGCTCGCGCCACATGCCTTGATGTTTTGCGTAACCTTCAATCAGCGCTATCTTCTCTTCGTCACGGTTGGTGAGGCGAAGGTATTCAAGGGTTTCATCATCAATTGGAAAGATCCCACATGTGGCACCATACTCAGGCGCCATATTAGCAATCGTGGCTCTGTCAGCTAGTGGCAGGTCAGCTAAGCCATCACCAAAGAACTCAACAAACTTACCCACAACGCCGTGCTCACGTAACATCTGCGTTACTGTTAGAACTAAGTCGGTTGCGGTTGTTCCTTCAGGTAATTGACCTTCTAATTTAAAGCCAACCACTTGAGGGATGAGTAAGGAAATAGGTTGACCAAGCATTGCGGCTTCAGCCTCAATCCCTCCTACGCCCCAGCCTAATATGCCAAGGCCGTTGATCATGGTTGTATGTGAGTCTGTACCGACAAGTGTGTCGGGGTAGGCGAAGGGCATGCCATTGATATCTTTTTCAAACACGACTCGTGCCAAATACTCTAAATTTACCTGATGCACGATACCCGTTGCTGGTGGCACAACCTTTAGGTTGTCGAATGCGCCTTGCCCCCAACGCAGGAATTCATACCTTTCTTTATTGCGTTGATACTCAAGTTTTGCATTTAAATCAAATGCGCCATCATGACCGTATTCGTCTACTTGCACTGAGTGATCTATGACCATTTCAGCAGGAGACAGGGGATTGATTTTACTTGGGTCACCACCTAGCTTTGCCATCGCATCACGCATTGCTGCAAGGTCGACGATTGCGGGCACACCGGTGAAGTCTTGCATTACGACGCGGGCTGGGGTAAAAGCCACTTCTTTGCTAGGTTTTTCTTCAGGCTTCCAGTTTAGTAGCGCATCGATGTCCTTGGCAGTAACATTTTTACCATCTTCATGGCGTAGTAGGTTTTCGAGTAAGATTTTCAGAGAAAATGGCAGTCTCTTTGCCCTATCGCTCAACGCTGGTAGTGAGTGAATGTGCACCTGACGCTCGCCGACGGTAAGCTGAGTCAGGGTATTATATGAATTGTTCATGCTTGACCCTTTTCCTTATTCTAATCATGCAAAGAAATTTGCATAGAATGTACCAATTGCAAACCTGCTGCATTTTTGTACATCTATAGTCCTAGTGTTGAAAAGGGAATTTTTCAAGAGATGAGTGCACTTTAGCGGGGCATTAGTGCACTACAGCGGTGAGAAAAGAGTTGTGGTTTGCTGTCAAAGCGATACGAGTTAACCAAAAGAAATGGGCTTACGGCCTGTATTTTTGTCCACTTGTGTGTAAGATTTTCCCGACTTTTGTCGTTTTTTCTTACTGGCAGTCGGCGTGGCAGTTGATGGTTTTGGTGTTGCAACTGCTCTAGGCTGTGGTGTCGCGTCTGGTGCTAACGTTAAATGAAATTCATCGCCATCAAAATGCAGAATATCGCCCGAGTAAATCTTTTTACGTTTTTGCGTACATATTTCATCGTTGACTGCTACATAACCTTCAGTGATCAATAACTTTGCATGTCCTCCAGTTTCTGCTAAGTCGAGCACTTTCAAAAGGTTGCACAACTCTATCGGCTCTTCTTCGAGCTCAATTTCAATAAACCCATCTTGCATTTTTATAACCTCAACATGCCGTATTTACCTAACACAGCGAGTGTCTTATTGCCTTATACGACAGTATATAAAATTACTACGATTAATGACGAAACTTTTTTGCTAAAACCTGTGTCTTTAACATTACTGAAGTATTTGGTGTGTATTTTGCAGGTCGTCCACGCGATTTGTTTTTATCAGTATGTTAATGGAGGCAACGATGGGGATTCGCACAGCATTGAGAAAAGAGCTTATGCAGGTCGATAAGACAGATCTAATGACCGCGGATGATGTACGTCACTATGTCAATGAGTCGCTTACTCAAGCCAAAGACAAGCTCTCAGTCATCTCACGTTTTAATGAGCATCACAGTCAAATCCAAGCAGGGTTACCGAGTCAAGAGCAACATTTACATCATCAACAGCACCATCTTTTCAAAGATATTCTTTATCCAAAATCTGCAGTTGAAACTTGGCTATCTAGGTGTTAACTTGGAGCAAAAATAGCACCAAACTTGAAGGTAAGTGGATAATATAATTCAGCCTCAAGTTATCGTGCTCAAGGATGAATATGAGATATATTTATTTAGTAGCCGCTTGCTTGCTGAGCGGTTGTAGTACCCAAACTTTACACATTTTTGAATCAGGGCTAGACGACACCACAAGACAAAATCTGATGCGTGAGTTAGCGCAGCGAGAGGTTAATTTTCGCTTTACTTCACTGCCTGTTCCTGAAAAGTATGATAGTGCACGTTTGAATATTGCGCCGATGACATCGGGTGAAAGATGGCTTGGAGAAGTTGAGGCTGCTGTAAAAGCGGTTGGTTTTGAATCGCTCACCACTTCTGAATTTAACATGGAAGGGCATCGCTATACTCCTGGGAATGCTGGGCTGTACTTGGTTAAAAATAGAGCCGTGCAGTTACTTCCAAACCTATTATTTTCTCATCAATGTGACGATGCGCTGCAATTGCAGCTCAACCCAAGGGGGAGCTGGGAGCAGGTTGGGAGCCACTACCAAGGTCGCTGGCGTTATGAAGGTGGTCATCTTACCTTGACGTGGCGTGAAAATGATAACAAATACCCCTATCAACAAGTATATTCAGAGCGTGAGCACAGTGTACAAACCCTACAGGGTCCAAAGCCGGCTAAGACATTTACCAGAATACAATTAGCCAAACGACCTGTACCAATATTTAATTGTGACTTACAGGTGATTTTCGCTAATTGATTTAATCACCGCCTGTGCTCGTTTGACTTGCTTTAGACCTTGTTTGATTTGTTCAATAGCTGGATGAAACGGCACACGGTTGTATTGTGCGCTGCCAAGGACAGGATATTCGTGAAGTAACTCAGCATACATAGACTGGGTACTTGGTTTTAATAAAAACTCCACAAACTGCATGGCTGCCTTGGCATTAGGCGCATGTCGTGAAATTGCTGCTGTGGTTGTGGAAACTGGAGTTTTACCCGAGTGCATTTTTATATGGTGGATCTCGAGTTGCTCTGCCAGTATCTTGTCTCTTTTATTGTCAGAGTGGTGCATCATTAGCCAGTAATAATGATTAGCAAACGCCAGTTCACATTGCCCAAGAGCAAGTGCTCTAAGTTGATCTCTATCACCGCCAACTGGGCGTTTTGCTAGCAATGTATTGGCTTGTTCTAGCCACATGTAATCACCAGAGTATGAAGAAGTATAGAGTATTGATGCCAGAGCGAGGTTATAACTATGAGACCACTGACGAATACAAAACTTCCCTTTAAATTGTGGCTTATTCAGATCAGAATAAACCTGTGGTAACGGTGTATTTGAAGCTTTTCTTCTAAATATGGCGCGAGTTCGCATCGAAACGCTGACCCAGCGTTTATCATCATCTTTAAACGCAGGATTAATGATGTGCCAACTTCCAATCTCATCTAATGGGCGTAGTAGATCTTTATAGTCATGCAATTGGATCAGATCAGAAGTCAGTAGTACGTCTGCTTGCGAGTTAATTCCATCAGTTCTTAAGCGTGAGAGGAGCTGCTGTGACTTGCCATTGACGAGATTGACACTTATGCCCGTCTCTTGCTCAAAAGCGTGAATAACAGGTTGGATAAGCTTGTATTTTCGAAATGAATAAACGTTAACTTGTGGCTGTGATGATTGCAGCGCGATGGCTTGATCAAAATGTACCCAAAAAAGCAAAAAAAGGAAAAGTTTACTTTTATTCATTGTAAATAAGAATTATTATCGAATGGCAGTAGCATACAATGTTTAGTAAATATGTCCAGATTTAAACGACCGCTAATTAGTAATATCAAAGATGTTAAAGCCTTGCGTACCATACGGCGATGCTTGCCAATGTTTGGTTTATTGTTTTTGTTTACGTCTTTGCTCTACGTAGGCGTGATTGTCAATATTTACTACCAAGAGCAGCTAGATCATAAACAAGAGCAGGAGTTATCAAGGCTTGAGTATTTACTTAATGGTAAATTGCAACATGTGGCTCATTTGCTTTATTCAATAGATGCTTATTTAAACCGACATCAAAGTGCTGATTTTTATGAAATTGCTCAGTCTCAGCTAGCTACAACCAATTTAGGGTTAAGTATGGAAACATATGTATTGGTTGAGCCCGGACAGTTCTCTGCACTTGAAACCGCACAGCGAAATCGTGGTTATTTTGACTTTAAAATCCGTCATAACGAGGTAAGTGAATCTGGCCGCTGGTTGGTGGTGACTAAAGCTGCACCCGTCTCAGAAGTTGGTCAAACAGTGGGGCAGGCTGAGCTTTTGACAGAAGATATATTTACTCAACAAAATCAAAATGCACTATCTACTTTTGTGTGGCCAAATCAAAAGAAGCTCAGCCTCTTAATACAGCAAGCTAAAGGGGACGAGTTTAACGTAATACTTGGGTTAAGCTTTGAATTACCTATTTTGCTGGAATCATTATTTGGTCAACTCTACCAACAACGCAAACAGCATCTCGTGGTTGCCTCCAAGGGGGAGGCTATTTATAGTTCCGATTGGCAACAGCAATTTGCTTTGGATGAATTCACACCAAGTGCTGAGCGAACCATCAACTTCTATGGTATGCCCATTACCATGCAGTTGTTTGATGAGCCTCTTTTGCATCCCAGCTGGTTAAATAATCATAAAATCTTAATTGTGCTTTTCTTATCCGTTATCACTGTGTGTATTCTTTTGGTTTGGTTGCAGCTGCAACAGCTAAAGAATCGCAACAAAACAGTAAATAATCTCGTGGTTGAGAGAACCAAACGATTGGAAATTACCAATCAAAGGTTACAAAGCGAGTCAAATAAACGACTAGGGGCACTGCAGCAACAGGTAGCGGCTGAACGAAAGTATAAAAGCCTGTTTATCAATAGTCATGAAGGGCTATTCGTTTTAAATCAAGATGGCAACATAGTAGACTCAAACCCGGCATTCAATCAGCTTTTGTTTGCGGGCAATCCGCCTAAGCCTGAAACCAGTTTTGCGACACTCATGCAAGATTATGAGTGCAAAGATCTATGGCAAGGCATTGTAACGAATAAGCACGCGCACCAAGAAATGGAGTGGCTGGCAACGTCTGAGTGTGGTGAGCATATTTGGCTTAGGCACTCAGGCAACTGGTTGCATCTCCCTGATTCATGTTTGTATGAAGGCCGAGTAACAGATATTACTCAAGGGAAATTACTTCAAGAGCAGCTGAGGTATAAAGCGCAACATGATAGCCTCACCGATCTCCTTAACCGACAAAGTTTTATTTCCTTAGTTGATAAAGTGCGCGAAAAACAGAGCGCAAAATATACACTGTTATACATTGATTTAGATAGGTTTAAATTGATAAATGACATGTTAGGACATCAAGCTGGCGATAAGTTATTAGCCGAGTTTGCTTCGCGCATGCGGGGGTTGCTAAGTGGTTACGCTGAGATTGCACGACTTGGAGGCGATGAGTTTGCCGTCCTCATTGATGATAAGCAACTACCGCAGCCGATAGAAGGGGTATTAGAAGATGTTTTAGTACAGATCCGTGCACCCTTTTCACTAAAAGATCAAGCGCATAGTGTAAGTGGCAGTATAGGAGTAAGGCATTTCACAACACCTTGCATCAGCTGTGATGCTGAAAAGTTACTGCATGATGCTGATATTTCGATGTATGAAGCCAAAAAGCGCGGCAAAAATACGTATCATATTTTTACTAACGCGATTGCTAACGAGGCGGGACGAAAGATTCAATTGGAGCAGGCATTGAACGTGATGAACCCTGTTCAAGAGCTGACGTTAAATCTGCAGCCTGTGTATTGTCAGCAAGGTAAATGCTTGAAGGGGTTTGAAGCATTGTTACGATGGCACAATCCTTTGCTCGGTGATGTAAGCCCAGCTGAGTTTATTCCCATCGCTGAGCAGTGTGGAAAAATTACCATGCTTGGTCAGTGGGTTTTTGAACAAGCGCTGAGTTTCATTCATGATGTGGGGGATGACAGTATGTTTGTTGCTGTCAATGTGTCTCCGTTACAGCTACATTCTCAGCAATTTGTGGATTGGCTGATAGAACAGTGTGAAGTCGCGTCGATCTCTGTATCACAAATTAAGCTAGAGCTAACCGAATCTGCGATGATGGCAGAGGAGAATATGCTAGTTGAGCCATTAAAACGCTTACATGACGCAGGATTTGGGATCTATATTGATGACTTTGGTACTGGTTACAGCAGTCTGGCTAGGCTCAATCATCTGCCAATTGACGGAGTAAAAATCGATAGATCATTTATCGCAGGGATTGAGTATGATGACAAAGCCGAGCAGCTTATTGAGGCAATTTGCGCTATTGCTAAGAGCTTCAATCTTGTCGTAACAGCAGAAGGGATAGAAACGGCGGCGCAATTAGCTGTGATGTCTCGGCTTTATTGTCAGCAAAGTCAGGGGTATTTAATGTCAAAACCTTTATCAGTAGAGCGCGCAAAGCACCTACTTTTATCAGACTCAAAAATACATCAGTTGTTTGCATGATGTTGATGGTAAAAAGTTTATATTAAGTATTGACCTAAACTTAAGTCGAGGTTTTAACCTGCTCCCATCAACTTAAGGATTCAGTGATGGAATTAGCAATGAATATAAAAAATTACCTAGATAGCTTGTCTCTAGAGCAGGGCTCAGGCCTTGCACTTGTAACTGAGTTGCAGCAAAAACATTTAGATCGATACGCCTTTTCAAGTATTAATGCTATGTATGGTGAACGCTTATTACTTGATGAAGACGCTTTATTTAATCGCCTAATCACCCAAAAGCAAGGTGGCTATTGTTTTGAACAAAATAAGATTGCCTATTTGGCGTTACAACAGCTAGGCTTTACGGTTCGACCTGTGCTTGCAAGGGTAATGCTCAATGGTCAACAGGACAACCCTCGCTCTCATCGCATGACGCTACTAGAACTGGAAGGGGAAGAGTATTTAGTTGACGTTGGTTTTGGGGTAAAGTCTCCCCGAGCACCCATCAATATCAACCAAGCGCTTAGTATACAAGGACGCCAAACTTATCAGGTACAAAAATCATCTGATTATGTGAAAGTGACATTGTTAGAGGAAGGAGAAGCTCCGCTCACTTTGTATCATGTTGACTTGGGTGAAATCATTGAATCAGATTGTGAAATCGGCCATTTTTTCTCTCATCAACACCCTGATGCTGGGTTTGTCAATAACTTGATTGTATCTCGTGTCAGTCATTGCCATCGCTACTTGATCCGAAACCAAAGCTACTTTGAATGGCATGAGTGCGATGGAAATGTAGTAGAGCAACCGATCGAAAGCTTTGCACAGCTTGAGAAGTTAGTAAGAGAACAATTTTCTTTAACTGTACCCAGCGAAGTTTTAAAACAGGTGTACGATAAAGTACTGACTCGGGCTGCGAATAAACCAACCAATACTTAGCATAAGTAAACCCTACGCCAAGATTGGCGGTATCGGTTGAGTTAATCTCGGGCTAACATGTATAAGCGATTATGTGGTATCACTCTTCTAATCTAGACACCACAAAGTAGGGATTGAGATAGTCAGCTTTTTGGTTATACCGTAGCGGCTCACCATTGAGCTGGGCTACGCTTGCTCCAGCGATATTTGCAACTGCATGTCCAGCGCCTGTATCCCATTCAGAAGTGGGGCCTAGGCGTGGGTATACATCGGCTTTGCCTTCTGCGACTAAGCATAACTTCAATGAGCTTCCCTTTGGTACCATATCAACTTGTTCAAAACGGGTAAGATATTGTGCAAGATCAGCTGACGGGTGGGAGCGCGAACCAACCACTTTAATTACGCCTTGGTTTGGTTTAGTGGTGACTTTAAGTTCAATGCGCGCTTCACCGGTTTGTTTGAAAGCGCCAATGCTTTGTTCAGCGAGGTAGCTTTCATTGAGTGCCGGAGCATGAACGACACCCAGAATGGGTTCGCCGTTGTTGATAAGCGCGATGTTGACGGTAAACTCCCCATTTTTTTTGATAAATTCCTTTGTGCCATCGATTGGGTCAACTAGCCAGTATGATTGCCACTGGCGGCGTTCTTCCCAGTCAATTACCGCACTTTCCTCGCTTAAAATTGGGAGCTCTGGGGTAAGTTCTTTTAGTCCTGCAACTATCACTTTATGTGCAGCAAGATCTGCCTCAGTGACTGGACTCTCATCTTCTTTAAATTCAATGTTAAAGTCCTTGGCATAAATCTTCATAATTGCTTCACCAGCGCGAATACTCAGATTTAATACTTCTTCTAGCAGATCCGTATGATTCATGACTTACCTTATGATATTTTTTGACAGTAGATACTCTATTAGTTGCTGGACAGAACATTCCAACGACTGCTCAGAAGTATTTAAACATATTTCTGGGTTAATTGGGGGCTCATACGCAGAATCAATGCCGGTAAAATGTTTTATCTCGCCTGCACGCGCTTTTTTATACAGTCCTTTTGGGTCTCGCTGCTCACAAACGTCGAGTGGAGTATCAAGGTAAACCTCAATAAACTCACCTTCAGACACCAAGTCACGAACCATATCTCGCTCGGCTTGAAAAGGCGAAATAAAAGCGGTGAGCACGAGCAGTCCGGCATCGACCATTAGCTTACTTAACTCACCAACCCGGCGAATATTTTCGACACGATCAGCATCGCTAAATCTTAAATCTTTACAGAGCCCATGTCTGACATTATCGCCATCTAATAGATAGGTATGTATATTTCGCGCTAACAGTGCATGTTCTAAGGCATTGGCTACAGTACTTTTCCCCGAGCCTGAAAAGCCAGTAAACCAAAGTATACAAGGTCTATGAGCTTTTAATTGGCTGCGTTTGGTTTTATCTACGGCATAGTGATGCCAAACAATATTTTCGTCCATATTCTGCTCTGTTAAAATGGAAAGACAAATGGAATTACAATGAGTACCGTTGCGGAATAAATCAACGACAAGGGCAGCCCTATGGTGATGTAGTCACGAATACGGTAGTTGCCTGCGCTATACACCATTAGGTTTGTTTGGTAACCAAATGGTGAAATAAAACTTGCTGATGCACCAAACGCGACCGCCATCACAAAAGGCAAGGGGTTGACCCCAAAGCCGCTCGCGAGTGCATAGGCAACCGGAAATGACAGTGCGGCTGCCGCGTTGTTAGTAATAAGCTCTGTAAATACTACCGTCATCACAAAAATAGCGATAAAGGCACCATAAGGACCAAAATCTCCGAGTAGCCACAGCAGGCTAGATGAAATTTCAGCTGCCAACCCAGTTTCAATCATGAGTTTGGCGAGCCCAATTGCACTGCCGACGATCGCGACCAGCTCGATGGGAAAGCGACGTTTCATCTCAGGGACTTTAATAGTACCAAGTAGTACAAGTGCGCCTAATAAAACAATTAGCCCTTTAACTAGCGGCACAATACCAAAGATACTCAAGCCAATGACGGTGGTAAAACTGGCCAACACCGTATTAGACTTATTGCTAGAAAGGTGTGCTTGAAGGTCTAGTCCTGAAATATAGACAAACTCGCGTTTCAGGTTTGGCAGTGCATAAAAGTCACTACTCGGTGCCAAAATTAATGAGTCACCTGCTTGTAACTTAACTTGCCCAATCCCTCCTTGTAGTCGATCATGTCCACGACGAATGGCGATAATCGCAGCATGAAACTGTTCTCTAAAGCGGATCTCTTTAATGGTTTTCCCTAAGAACCGAGACGATTGGCTAACAACGACTTCGACTAAATGCTCCACGTCTTTTTCGTGTTTATCATGGACTATCTTGAGTCCATCAAAACGTTGCAAGAGGGGGACTGAATTGATGTCTCCAACAAATAATAATACGTCGCCTGAAAGGATCTCTTGTTGTGGCGTAACTGCACAAATACGCCTTTCTCCACGTATGATTTCGGCAAGGAATAAGTCTTTCAAGTCGCGCAGACCATTTTCCTCTACGGTACGACCGACGAGTTTTGAGCTAGGCTCTACTCTTCCTTCAAGATAGAACGGCACCACTTCGTCATCATTTTTTCCATTATCAGGCAAATACTTAAGCATGATGGTGATAGTCACCAAACCAACGGCCAAAACCGCCAGTCCTACTAAGGTAAAATCAAAGAAGCCAAATGGCGCCATACCAGCTTCAACAGCAAAACCATTGACGATTAAGTTTGTTGATGTCCCTATTAATGTCAAAGTTCCACCTAAGATGGCGGTATATGACAATGGGAGTAGAAGCTTAGAGGGGGCGTGGGTTTTACTCTCCTTAACCTTAGTAATGAGAGATGCCACTACAGCTGTATTATTGGTAAAAGAAGATAAAAATGCAGTTGATAGTCCAAGCTTTAAAACCGCTTTTGTTAAGCTCCCTTGTGCCATTGACTGGGCAAGTTTGCTTACCAGCGTTGTTTTTTCTATTGCTATGGAAACCAAAATGAGCAAAACAAGCGTGATCAACGAAGGATTAGCATAATTGGCTAGCATGGATTCTAAATCGATCAGTCCAGTCAAATAGCTCGTTGCAATTGCACCTGTAAACAGCCAAGCTGCGTTAATACGTGTGGCAAATAGACACACGATTAACGCTAGCATAATGCCTGTTAAAATGACTTGTTCCATAATACTGTCATACCTCGACTAACAGGCGCTGGTGCATTATTTTAATTTCGAAATATCAAGCGCTTGCCAATGTGGAAAATGCTTGCGAACTAATGCGTTAAACTCAATCTCAAAGTCGCTAAATTGACTTGAGGATGTGGTGGTCGCAGTTTGTACCTCTGCTACCATACCTGCACCAATGGTTAGGTTGGTGAGGCGGTCAATTAAAATGAACGAGCCAGTCTCATGATTGTGGCTATACTCGTCAGCAACTACATTTTCAGTCAGCTCGAGTGTTACAATGGCAATTTCATTTAATGACAATGAATCTGCCTGGCCATGCTCAAGAGTATTGACATCAATGGTATAGTCAATGTGCGTTATGGTTGCAGTGGTTTTCTTGCTACCTAGTTTGATATTGTAGCTCTTACCAAGTTGTAGCGGCGTTTCATGCATCCATACAAGCTTAGCACTAAGTTTATTGGTAACTTGAGCGCTGGAGTTGGCTGGCACAATGACATCTCCACGGCTGACATCTACTTCGTCATTGAGGGTGATGGTGAATGCTTGACCCGTTTCTGCCTGTGCTAGGTTACCATCAAATGTCACCAACTCTTTAATCGTTGACGTTTTGCCTGAAGGTAGGATCTTAACGGCGTCACCTACACGTAAGTTGCCAGATGTTAGAGTTCCCTGAAATCCACGAAAATCTAAGTTTGGTCGCACTACATACTGTACTGGGAAGCGCGCTTCGAATGTGTGATTCGGTTCTGCTGCCGGAGAATCTTCGAGTAGCTCAAGTAGTGGCTTATCATTGTAATAAGGTGTTTTTTCTGAGCGATTAACAACGTTGTCACCTTTCAATGCAGACATGGGTACAAAGCGAATATCTTCTACATTCAGTTGCTCAGCAAACTTTAAATAGTCAGCTTTAATGCGTTCAAAAACGGCTTCTTCAAAGTCAACAATATCCATTTTGTTTATCGCGACTACAAACTGCTTGATGCCTAAAGAGTCACAGATAAAACTATGACGCTTTGTTTGTACTTGAACACCATATCGGGCATCAACCAGAATAATGGCTAAATCACTGGTCGAGGCTCCTGTTACCATGTTGCGGGTGTATTGCTCGTGTCCCGGCGTATCGGCAATAATAAATTTACGCTTCGCTGTCGAGAAATAGCGGTAAGCCACATCAATGGTAATACCTTGTTCACGCTCAGCCTGTAAGCCATCAACAAGTAATGCTAAATCTAGCTCTTCACCAGCATTGCCGACTTTTTCATTGTCTTTGTGTAGTGCCGCTAGTTGGTCTTCATAAATTTGGTGACTATCGTGGAGCAGGCGACCAATCAGTGTTGACTTACCGTCATCAACGCTGCCACAGGTCATCATACGCAACAAGCTTTTGTCTTGTTGACGCGTTAAATAGGTTTCAATGCCTAATTCTTTTACTTCATTTGCCGTTGACATTAGAAATACCCCTCACGCTTTTTCTTCTCCATTGACCCTGCTGAATCATGATCAATGACTCGGCCCTCACGCTCTGACGACGTTGATAGCAACATCTCTTCAATAATACCAGTTAATGTATCTGCTTCTGACTCAACAGCGCCCGTTAGCGGGTAGCAGCCAAGTGTTCTGAAGCGTACAGATTTCATTTCCGGCACTTCACCTTCAGCAAGTGGCATACGATCATCATCAACCATGATAAGTGTACCGTTTCTTTCTACTACCGGGCGGGGCTTAGAGAGATACAACGGAACGATTTCAATTTGCTCTTGATAGATGTATTGCCAAATATCAAGCTCAGTCCAATTAGATAATGGGAATACGCGGATGCTCTCACCAGGATTCACTTGGCCGTTATAGGTATTCCACAGCTCTGGTCGTTGATTTTTTGGATCCCAGCGGTGATGTTTATCTCTAAATGAGTAAACTCGCTCCTTTGCTCTGGATTTCTCTTCATCACGACGGGCGCCGCCAAATGCAGCGTCAAAGCCATATTGGTCAAGAGCCTGCTTTAGGCCTTGTGTTTTCATAATGTCGGTATGCTTGGCGGAGCCGTGGACGAAGGGGCTAATATTCATTTCGAGCCCTTCAGGGTTTTTGTGCACAAGCAATTCAAAGCCATATTCTTTTGCTAAGCGATCGCGAAATTCAATCATCTCTCTGAATTTCCAGTTAGTATCAACATGGAGCAAAGGAAATGGTATTTTTGCAGGGAAGAATGCCTTTCTCGCCAGGTGCAGCAGTACCGAAGAGTCTTTGCCAATAGAATACAACATTACTGGGTTTTCAAACTCAGCGGCAACCTCACGAATAATCTTTATGCTCTCAGCTTCTAATTGCTGGAGATGAGTTAAAGCCATGATTTATGTCCTACTTATAAATTTAACTATCTTGTACAGTGATTACGCAACTTGCGTAATCGGTTGAGCGAAACTGCTTATTTGATTGTTCTTATTAAACCAAGCTAGTTGCTCATGTAATGCAGCGACCTCACCGATTATCAGCAGAGCAGGCGAGCATATACTATGTTCATCGATTGCTTTGGCTAATTGGTCAAGCTGTGTTCTTATTACCCGCTGTGATTGTCGCGTGCCATTCTCAACTATGGCGACAGGGGTGCTAGGTGAACGACCATGCGCAAGCAATTGTGCTTGAATATGGGGAGATTTGATCACACCCATGTAAACCGCGAGGGTTTGGTTGGCTTTCGCTAACCCCTCCCAATCTAATTCTTGGCCATCTTGTTTACAGTGGCCAGTAACGAATTGGATCGCTTGAGCATGATCTCTATGCGTTAGCGGGATCCCTGCATAGGCGCTACAGCCAGCTGCTGCTGTGATCCCAGGTACGATTTGATATTGGATCCCATGCTCTGCAAGTACTTGAACTTCTTCTCCACCTCGGCCATAAATAAAGGGATCTCCCCCTTTTATACGACAAACTTTCTTGCCTTGTTTTGCGAGATCTAACAGAATTTGATTGGTTTGCTCTTGCTTTACACTATGGTTACCTGCTTTTTTACCGACGCAGATCAAATCAGCGTCGCGACGTACAAGTTCCATTATTTCATCAGAAACTAGATAGTCGTACACTACCACATCGGCTTGCTGCATTAGTTGTAATGCCTTAAGCGTCAGTAGCTCTGGGTCGCCAGGGCCCGCACCGACGACATAAACCTCGCCTTCAGGTGAAGGAGTACTTGCTAACATGGCTTCAAGTTGCATTTGTGCACTTTCATTATTGCCAGCTTGTACTTCACTAACTACATTTGAATCGAAAACTGATTCCCAAAATTGTCGTCTATCAGCAAAGTGCTTAAAACGTGACTTTACCTTATGTCTAAATTGACCCACTAAATTCGCAAGTGGGCCGATATGTTGAGGTATCAGTGTCTCTAATTTTTCACGTAAGCGCCTTGCAAGTACCGGAGCTGTGCCTGCACTGGATATGGCGATGGTAATTGGATTTCTGTCGACAATAGAGGGGAAGATAAAGTTGCACTTCGGTTGGTCATCGACAACGTTGACAAATAAGTTACGTGCTTCTGCTAATTGCGCGACTTCGGCGTTGACAGCTTCAATGTCGGTGGCTGCAATTACCAGCATCGCATTATCTAAATCTGTTTCGTCAAACTTTTTATTTCTAAGTGTCACTTGAGCTTCGGCAGCAAGTGTTTCAAGTTCAGCGCAAAATATTGGAGCGACTAGCGTAACAGCTGCGTTTACTTTTAAAAAAGCACGGCACTTTCTGAGTGCAACTTCACCACCGCCTATGATTAACACAGGTTTATTTTCTAATTTGGTAAAAATAGGCAAGTATTGCACAGCGACCTCTTAACTTTTTGATAATGGATGTCAGACCGGTGTCCAGCATCATTGATAGTTGGCAGCATATAGAGTTGCAAAACGAGGAAAAAATAATTTAAACCGACCCCATATAACCAAAAGTTATAAAAATCACGGTTTAAATTAATTTTTCTATTTTTTCATGCGGTTAAGTTTGTTTTGACCCAGCCTAAGTTAATATATAGCCTTTGGTTATGAGTTATTCATTATAAAGTAGCAAGAGCCACAGTATGGGTAGTTATCCATCAAAGTGCGGACATTTGTCCTATTGCTGTTTTAGCGTATGCTTTTAACTTGGCTTTCTAAATACAGTGAAAAGGAAAACAATAATGACAGTTAAAGCTGATGCTCAGCTGGCACTGAGTTTGATGGATTTAACCTCGTTGAAAGACAATGACACTACGCAAAGTATCATGGCGTTGCTAGACAGCATAGATCCAACTATTGGTTTACCTGCCGCCATTTGCGTGTACCCACAATTCGTCACACTGGTGAAGCAGCAACTGCAAATACGCCAGTGGCAAACAATAAAAGTAGCAACGGTTACAAACTTTCCGTCAGGGGAACAAAAGCTAGAGCAAGTACTGAAACAGACTCAGCAGGCCATTGCCGATGGCGCTGATGAGATAGACCTGGTATTGCCTTATCAACAATTGATAGCCGGAGACCCTGATACGCCATGGCAATATGTACAATCTAGTAAGGCGCTGTGTGCGGGGAAAGCCAAACTAAAAGTGATTATTGAAAGTGGTGTGCTAGCAACATCTAAGTTAATTGCAGAAGCGTCGCAATTAGCGATTATGGCGGGTGCTGACTTTGTCAAAACAAGTACTGGCAAGGTTACGGTGAATGCAACACCTGAAGCGGCTGAAGTGATCTTGCAGGTCATTAAAAATAGCGGTAAAGACGTTGGTTTCAAAGCGGCAGGTGGCGTAAAGTCTGTGACTGAAGCCCAAGTCTATTTACGCATGGCAGAGGAGATTATGGGCGCAAATTGGTTGAACGCTGATAATTTTAGGTTCGGTGCTTCAAGCTTATTGAGTGATGTTGCAGTGGTTGTAAATGGACAGAGCAAGCGAAGCTGAAAAAATTAAATTAGAGCATGATGCCGTGAAACTGTTTTTACGTTGCTATGAAGAACAGTTTTCGGTACCTATGCGTCATATTTGGCATAACCAGCCAAATAAGCCGGATGTGAGCTGCTATCAAGGAGAATACAAACTTGATATAGAGGTTGCCCATTTTTATGCCAGCGAACAAGAAGCCATGGCGGTGCTCGGGCGTCCATTATCACTTTCTATTCAACGCGAATTGGCGGCAATGAGTCAAACTGTTAATAGCGATCCTTTAAGTATCGGGCTGCAACGTCTGTTAAATCAAAAAGCTAAAAAGAAATATGATTCAGAGCGCGTATGGCTACTAATTCGAAATGCTAGCCCCATTTATCATAGTGAGGATTTTAAACGTCTCAAAAACAGCTGGGCGATACCGGATAGCCATCCATTTGAGGAGGTTTGGCTACTTTGTGATTTTTATCAAGGGGAGCTTTTGCAGCTTTTTTAATCGCGATACAAATTCAAGATCTGATTAATTGCTACTTTGCACATCTTTTACACTTGTTTTCGTTTGCTTCGTCAGTATAATGGGCATCCACTTTGCAGGGGCGTAGTTCCAATTGGTAGAACAGCGGTCTCCAAAACCGATGGTTGCGGGTTCGAGTCCTGCCGCCCCTGCCAATTCAGCAACAAGTCCACATTTAAAATAACGTGACCCAAAACCACTTAAGTCGCTTATTTGTAAATTTGGATTGAATGGATTTACCCTGTTCTATGCAGGGTTGTTGTGTCTGTATTTAAGGTAAAATTGATTATGAGCACTAATGTTGAAAACTCGTCAAGCTCGATGGACACGGTAAAGTGGCTAGCTGCTATTGCACTTCTAACTGGTGCCGTAGTTGGTAATTATCTATATGCCGATTTATCTGTTTTAGTACGCGCTGTTGGCGTAGTTGCAGCTATCGCTGCGGCTTTGGGCATTTTGGTAACGACTGAGAAAGGCCGTACCTTTATCGCTTTTGCTAAAGAATCACGTATTGAAGTACGTAAAGTTATCTGGCCAACGCGTCAGGAAGCGACTCACACTACTTTCATCGTGATCATTGCAACGGTGATTATGGCATTAATCCTATGGGGATTAGATGGTATACTTTTCCGTGCAGTAGGCTTTTTAACTGGATTGGAGATCTGATCCCATGTCGGATGAGAATAAAGAAAAGAAATTACGTTGGTACGTGATCCAAGCGTTTTCAGGTTTTGAAAAACGCGTAGCACAAACCATTATCGAGCATATTAAAATCGAAGGGCTAGAAGACCTATTCGGTGAGATCCTTGTGCCGACTGAAGAAGTGGTTGAAATGCGTGCAGGTCAGAAACGTAAATCTGAGCGTAAATTCTTCCCTGGCTATGTCTTGGTTCAAATGGTAATGGACGATGCGTCTTGGCACTTGGTGAATAGCACACCACGTGTAATGGGCTTTGTTGGTGGTACGTCAGACCGCCCTGCACCAATCAGTCAGAAAGAAGCTGATCGTATTCTTAACCGTCTGCAAGAAAACGCGGAAGCACCGAAACCAGCGACATTGTTTGAACCTGGTGAAGTCGTTCGTGTTACCGATGGTCCATTTGCTGACTTCAACGGTGTGGTTGAAGAAGTGGATTACGAAAAGAGCCGCTTAAAGGTATCGGTACTTATTTTCGGTCGTTCAACGCCTGTAGACCTAGAATTTGGTCAGGTTGAGAAAGACAAGTAAAATCTAACTTGAAAAAGTTGTCAAAGGCCGCTGATTAATCTATAATCAGCGGCCTTTTTGTTATTGCGTAAAAAACGCGACAAAAAGACTGTTTTTTTAACTGGGAAGCCGTTTGAGTACGCGTCCTCGCGCGCACGAGGCAAAGACCCACAATTGAGGTATTATCATGGCTAAGAAAGTTGAAGCTTTAATCAAGCTACAAGTTGCTGCTGGTATGGCTAACCCTAGTCCTCCAGTAGGTCCTGCACTAGGTCAACACGGTGTGAACATCATGGAATTCTGTAAAGCGTTCAACGCACGTACAGAGTCTCTAGAGAAAGGTGCACCTGTTCCTGTAATTATTTCTGTTTACAGTGACCGTTCATTCACTTTTGACATGAAGACTCCACCTGCTGCATACCTTCTTAAGAAGGCAGCTGGTATCAAGTCTGGTTCTGGTCGTCCTAACACTGAGAAAGTTGGTACAGTTACTCGTGCTCAACTTGAAGAGATCGTTGAGATGAAACGTCCAGATCTTACTGCTGCTGATATGGATGCAGCTGTACGCACGATCGCAGGTTCTGCACGTGCAATGGGCTTGAACGTAGAGGAGTAATAGAGAATGGCTAAATTAACTAAGCGTATGCGTACTATCCGCGAAAAAGTGGATGTCACTAAAGAGTACGAAATCAACGAAGCTGTTGCTCTTCTTAAAGAACTTGCTACTGCTAAGTTTGTTGAAAGTGTAGACGTTGCTGTAAACCTGGGTATCGATGCTCGTAAATCTGACCAAAACGTACGTGGTGCAACTGTACTTCCTCACGGTACTGGTCGTGAAGTACGCGTAGCGGTATTCACTCAAGGTGCAAATGCTGAAGCTGCTAAAGAAGCTGGTGCTGATTTAGTAGGCATGGAAGACCTTGCTGAGCAAGTTAAAAAAGGCGAAATGAACTTTGACGTTGTTGTTGCTTCTCCAGATGCAATGCGCGTTGTTGGTCAACTAGGTCAAATCCTAGGTCCACGTGGTCTTATGCCTAACCCTAAGACAGGTACTGTAACACCTAACGTTGCAGAAGCTGTTAAGAACGCTAAAGCTGGTCAGGTTCGTTACCGCAACGACAAAAACGGTATCATCCACACTACTATCGGTAAAGTAGACTTTGACGCTAACCAACTTCAAGAAAACCTTGAAGCGCTAATCATTGCGCTTAAGAAGGCTAAGCCTTCTACTGCAAAAGGTACTTTTGTGAAGAAAGTAAGCATCTCTACTACGATGGGTGCAGGTGTTGCTGTAGACCAAGCTACACTAAATACTCAAGTAGTATAATTTAGAGTTTGGCGTTTACATGGCGTAAAAATTAGACTATAATATTGCGCCATTTTGTAGAGAAGTGTGCTTCTTTACAAAGCAAAGAATTCGGGTTGAAGCGTATAATTTCGAAAATTGTTGTCTTAATAGTCTACAATAAATCGATAAATTGCGTTTCCGTCCAAGACCGTAGGTGCAAAAGCTTGCTTTTGCTTAATTAATCGCCTACGTAGACGGTGTGAATCCCAGCTAGATTTTCCTAATCTTCTGGTTCTCGCCGTAAAAAGCAGCTCTACTTCGGTAGAGTAAAGTAGAACTGGGAAGTTTTTCCCAACAAACCAGGAGTAACACCCATGGCTTTAAATCTTCAAGACAAAAAGGCAATTGTTGCTGAAGTCAACGAAGCTGCCAAAGGTGCTCTATCTGCAGTTGTTGCAGATTCTCGTGGTGTGACAGTAGACGCGATCACTGCTCTTCGTAAAGAAGCTCGTGAAGCGGGTGTATGGATGAAAGTCGTTCGTAACACTCTAGCTAAACGTGCTGTTGAAGGCACTGACTATGAATGTCTTAACGAGTCGCTAGTAGGCCCAAGCCTAATCGCTTTCTCTTCAGAGCACCCAGGTGCTGCTGCGCGTATCTTTGCTGATTTCGCGAAAAAGAACGAAGCATTTGAGCTTAAAACTGCTGCATTCGAAGGTAACATCGTTGACGTAGAAATGCTTGCTAAGCTACCTACTTACGACGAAGCTGTTGCACGCTTAATGAGCGCTATGAAAGAAGCGTCTGCCGGTAAATTGTGTAAAACAATTGAAGCAGTACGTGTACAGAAAGCTGAGCAAGCTGCTTAATCCAAGCACCGCTCCTTTCATCAATAAATTTTTAGAACCACTTGGGTTCGTGAATAATTAGGAAATTTGAAATGTCTGTAACTAAAGACCAAATCCTTGACGCGATTGCTGAAATGTCAGTAATGGAAGTTGTTGAACTAGTTGAAGCTATGGAAGAGAAGTTCGGTGTAACTGCAGCTGCTGCTGTTGTTGCTGCTGGCCCTGCTGAAGCTGCTGAAGAAAAGACTGAGTTCGACGTAATCCTAGCTGCTGCTGGCGGTAACAAAGTTGCTGCAATCAAAGCGGTACGTGGCGCAACAGGTCTAGGCCTTAAAGAAGCTAAGGCGCTAGTTGAGTCTGCTCCTGCACCTATCAAAGAAGGTGTATCTAAGGACGAAGCTGAAGCACTTAAGAAAGATCTTGAAGAAGCTGGTGCTGAAGTTGAGATCAAGTAATCTAGCTCCCGCTAGGTTCGCTGCCTGAGAAATCAGGCAAGGGCTGGTGATTATTTAATCACCGGCCTTTTTGCGCTATAGAGCGATGTATTTCTATCGTGCATATAACTTCAAATTTCAGTGTAATTTTCAATAACTTAGATCTTTGTTGAAAATCGCAATGGCGTTTGAAGATACACTGTCTTGGTTACACTAGAACTTCAATAAAGCGCAACTGATGCGTATTAAAGTCCCTAGTTAAGCAAGTTAGTGTGACAATTTAGATGTTGTTATCATGGCTTAGATGCCAGTGAAGTCTGTTCAATTTTGGACAGGTTGGGTCAAAGATCAGCAAGCTGAGGAACCCCATGGCTTACTCTTATTCTGAAAAGAAACGTATCCGTAAGGATTTTGGTAAACGTCCACAGGTTTTGGATATACCTTTCCTACTGCAAATGCAGTTGGAATCGTTCGATAAGTTCATTGCGCCTGACGCTGATGGTGATACTGGACTGGAAGCTGCATTCCGTTCTGTATTTCCTATCAAGAGCTACTCGGGCAATTCTGAGCTTCAATACGTTAGTTATCGTATTGGCGAGCCAGTATTTGACGTTAAAGAATGTCAAATCCGCGGTGTGACATATTCTGCTCCACTTCGCGTTAAACTACGTCTTGTGCTAATGGACAAAGATGCACCTGGCACGGTCAAAGACATAAAAGAGCAAGAAGTTTACATGGGCGAAATCCCGCTCATGACTGACACCGGTACTTTTGTAATTAATGGTACTGAGCGTGTTATCGTTTCTCAGCTACACCGTTCACCTGGTGTATTCTTTGATAACGACCGTGGTAAATCACATTCATCTGGTAAAGTACTATATAACGCACGTGTAATTCCTTACCGTGGTTCATGGTTAGACTTTGAATTCGATGTAAAAGATAACCTTTACGTACGTATTGACCGTCGTCGTAAATTACCTGCATCTATCATCTTACGTGCACTTGAGTACACGACTGAAGAGATTTTGGCACTATTCTTTGAGACAACCAGTTTCGAAGTAAAAGATGGTAAAGTGTTGATGGAGCTTGTACCTTCACGTCTGCGTGGTGAAACCGCAGCATTTGACATCAAAGATGCAAATGGTGATGTACTAGTTGAGCAAGGCCGTCGTATTACTGCACGTCATATTAAGAGTATCGAAAAGCAAGGTATTGATACCCTTGAAGTACCGCATGAGTACATCATTGGGCGTATCGTTGCTAACAACTATATTGACGAGTCAACAGGCGAAATCATTGCAGAAGCGAACGCTGAGCTTTCTCTTGAGCTTATGGCTGAGCTGGTAAAAGCTGGTCACACGAAGATTGATACCCTTTATATCAATGAAGTCGACAGCGGTGCGTACATGTCAGAAACAGTACGTATTGACTCTACAAATAACCGCCTAGAGGCATTGGTAGAAATCTACCGCATGATGCGCCCTGGTGAGCCACCGACAAAAGAAGCTGCAGAAGCGTTATTTGATAACCTATTCTTCTCTGAAGAGCGTTATGATCTATCGACTGTTGGTCGTATGAAGTTCAATAGCCGAGTTGGTTATGATTCAGACGAAGGCGAAGGCACGTTATCTAAAGAAGACATCGTTAGTGTGATGAAGGTGTTAATCGACATCCGTAACGGTAAAGGCGATGTAGATGATATCGACCACTTAGGTAACCGTCGTATTCGTTCTGTAGGTGAAATGGCAGAAAACCAATTCCGTGTAGGTCTTGTACGTGTTGAGCGTGCGGTACGTGAGCGTCTAAGTCTTGGTGACCTAGATAACGTTATGCCACAGGATTTGATCAACGCTAAGCCAATCTCAGCAGCAGTAAAAGAATTCTTTGGTTCTTCACAGCTTTCACAGTTTATGGATCAGAACAACCCGCTTTCAGAAGTAACGCACAAGCGTCGTATTTCTGCATTAGGTCCGGGTGGTTTAACACGTGAACGTGCAGGCTTCGAGGTACGAGACGTACACGTAACGCACTATGGTCGTGTTTGTCCAATCGAAACGCCTGAAGGTCCAAACATCGGTCTAATCAACTCACTATCTACTTACGCGCGTACAAACGACTATGGTTTCTTAGAGACTCCATACCGCAAAGTAGTAGATGGAATCGTTACTGACGATGTTGATTACCTATCAGCAATTGAAGAAGGTCAGTTCGTTATCGCACAGGCGAATACAACGCTAACTGATGATAACCAATTTGCTGAAGAACTAATTCCTTGTCGTTTTAAAGGTGAATCAACCTTTATGCCAAGCGACAGCATTCAGTATATGGACGTATCTCCACAGCAGGTAATCTCTGTGGCCGCGGCACTTATTCCATTCCTAGAGCACGATGACGCAAACCGTGCATTGATGGGATCGAACATGCAACGTCAAGCTGTACCTACACTACGTGCTGATAAGCCGTTAGTTGGTACTGGTATCGAGCGTACACTAGCAAAAGACTCTGGTGTAACTATCGTTGCGAAGCGTGGTGGTATTGTTAAATATGCTGATGCGAGCCGTATTGTTGTTAACGTTAATGAAGATGAGCGTATCCCT
Organism: Pseudoalteromonas sp. J010; assembly: GCF_003934235.1. Lineage (NCBI taxonomy): Bacteria > Pseudomonadati > Pseudomonadota > Gammaproteobacteria > Alteromonadales > Pseudoalteromonadaceae > Pseudoalteromonas > Pseudoalteromonas sp. J010. The sequence goes on from NZ_RDBW01000009.1 coordinate 106,746, forward strand.
GGTGAAGCGGGTATCGACATCTATAACTTAACTAAGTACACACGCTCAAACCAAAACACTTGTATTAACCAGAAACCAACTTGTATGGTTGGTGAGCCGGTAGTACGTGGTGATGTACTTGCTGATGGTCCTTCAACAGACCTTGGTGACTTAGCACTTGGTCAAAACCTTCGTGTGGCGTTCATGCCTTGGAATGGTTACAACTTCGAGGATTCAATCCTACTTTCAGAGAACGTTGTAAAAGAAGATCGTCTAACGACTATCCACATCCAAGAGCTTCAATGTATTGCCCGTGATACTAAGCTTGGCCCAGAAGAGATCACTGCGGATATTCCAAACGTGGGTGAATCTGCACTTGGCAAACTTGATGAGTCTGGCGTTGTATACATCGGTGCTGAAGTAAAAGGCGGCGATATCCTTGTAGGTAAAGTAACACCTAAAGGCGAAACGCAGCTAACACCAGAAGAAAAGCTACTACGTGCAATCTTCGGTGAAAAAGCATCTGACGTAAAAGATAGCTCGCTACGTGTACCAAACTCAGTATCTGGTACAGTAATCGATGTACAAGTGTTTACGCGTGATGGCGTTGAAAAAGACAAACGTGCATTAGAAGTTGAAGAAATGCAGCTTCGTGAAGCGAAGAAAGACTTCAACGAAGAGTTTAGAATCCTTGAAGGCGGTATCCTAACTCACGCTCGTAACCTACTGATCAAAGCAGGTATGAGTGAAGAGCAAATAGCTGGCTTTAATACTGAGAAATTGCTAACGCAAAGTCTTGCGGATGAAGAGCATCAAGCAGAGCTTGAGCAACTAGCTGCACAGTATGACGAGCTTAAAGCTGACTACGACAAGCGCTTCGAGAACAAGCGTCGCAAGATCACTCAAGGTGATGACCTAGCACCTGGCGTACTTAAGATTGTTAAAGTATACCTAGCTGTTAAACGTCGTATCCAACCTGGTGATAAGATGGCTGGTCGTCACGGTAACAAGGGTGTTATTTCAACTATCGTTCCTGTTGAAGATATGCCTTACGATGACAAAGGTCGTACTGTAGACATCGTACTTAACCCTCTAGGTGTACCGTCTCGTATGAACATCGGTCAGATCCTAGAAACCCACATGGGTCTAGCTGCTCGTGGTATCGGTGAACGTCTTGAAGAAATGATGAAAGAGCAACGCGAAATTCATGAGCTGCGTGAATTCATCAAGAAAGCTTACGAAATTGGTGATTGTCGCCAGAAAGTAGATATTGCTAACTTCTCTGATGATGAAATCCGTCGCTTGGCAGCAAACCTTAAAGGTGGTCTACCAATCGCAACTCCAGCATTTGACGGTGCACGTGAAGCTGAAATCAAAGACATGTTAGAGCTTGGTGGTTATCCGAGAAGTGGTCAGGTTACGCTATATGACGGTCGTACTGGTGATGCGTTTGAGCGTCAGGTGACAGTGGGCTACATGTACATGCTGAAACTGAACCACCTAGTTGATGACAAGATGCACGCGCGTTCAACTGGTTCTTATAGCCTAGTAACTCAGCAGCCGCTGGGTGGTAAGGCACAGTTCGGTGGTCAGCGTTTCGGTGAGATGGAGGTATGGGCACTAGAAGCATACGGTGCTGCCTACACGCTACAAGAAATGTTGACAGTGAAGTCGGATGACGTAAACGGTCGTACCAAGATGTATAAAAACATCGTTGACGGTAACCACAAGATGGAACCGGGTATGCCTGAGTCGTTCAACGTATTGTTGAAAGAAATCCGCTCACTAGGTATCAACATCGAGTTGGAAGAAATTTAATCCGACCGCCGCAGTGCGCTGCGGCGTTGCTTAACAGCAACCGGACTGAAAAGAATGTAGGGGTAAACAGCGTTTACCCTCAAGATTAACCTCCGACAGGAGAGCTAAGGTGAAAGACTTACTTAAGTTTCTGAAGCAACAAAATAAGACCGAAGAATTCGACGCAATTCGCATTGGTCTTGCTTCGCCAGACATGGTGCGTTCATGGTCTTACGGTGAAGTAAAGAAACCTGAGACAATCAACTATCGTACTTTCAAGCCTGAGCGTGATGGCTTATTCTGTGCCCGTATTTTCGGCCCAGTAAAAGATTACGAGTGTTTGTGTGGTAAATACAAGCGCTTGAAGCACCGTGGTGTTATCTGTGAAAAGTGTGGCGTTGAAGTAACGCTAACAAAAGTACGTCGTGACCGTATGGGTCACATTGAGCTGGCTAGCCCAGTTGCACATATTTGGTTCTTGAAATCACTTCCGTCACGTATTGGCTTAATGCTAGATATGACGCTTCGTGATATCGAACGTGTACTTTACTTCGAATCATTCGTGGTAACTGAGCCAGGTATGACTACGCTTGAGCGCGGTCAATTACTAGGTGAAGAAGAATACCTAGATGCGCTTGAAGAGCACGGTGATGAGTTTGAAGCTAAGATGGGTGCAGAAGCTGTACTTGATCTACTTCGCGAGCTAGACCTTGGTCAGTTAATCGCTGAAATGCGTGAAGAGTTACCAACAATCAACTCTGAAACCAAGCGTAAGAAAATCACCAAGCGCCTAAAACTAATGGAAGCGTTCCACCAATCAGGTAACAACCCTGAGTGGATGGTAATGAGCGTATTACCAGTACTTCCACCAGATCTACGTCCTCTAGTACCACTAGATGGCGGTCGTTTTGCGACTTCAGATCTGAACGACCTTTACCGTCGTGTAATCAACCGTAACAATCGTTTGAAGCGTCTTCTAGACTTAGCTGCACCTGACATCATCGTACGTAACGAAAAGCGTATGCTTCAAGAGGCGGTTGATGCGCTACTTGATAATGGTCGTCGTGGCCGTGCAATTACAGGTTCTAACAAGCGTCCACTTAAGTCGCTTGCAGACATGATTAAAGGTAAGCAAGGTCGTTTCCGTCAAAACCTTCTAGGTAAGCGTGTTGACTACTCAGGCCGTTCTGTTATCACCGTTGGTCCTACGCTGAAACTACATCAGTGTGGTCTACCTAAGAAGATGGCACTTGAGCTATTCAAGCCATTTATCTACGGTAAATTAGAGCGCCGTGGTATGGCGACAACCATCAAAGCTGCGAAGAAGATGGTTGAGCGTGAAGTACCTGAGGTTTGGGACGTACTAGACGAAGTTATCCGTGAGCATCCGGTTTTACTTAACCGTGCACCAACACTTCACCGTCTAGGTATCCAAGCATTCGAACCTGTACTTATCGAAGGTAAAGCGATTCACCTGCACCCGCTAGTGTGTGCGGCGTACAACGCTGACTTCGATGGTGACCAAATGGCGGTTCACGTCCCACTGACGCTTGAAGCGCAGTTGGAAGCGCGTGCATTGATGATGTCTACCAACAACATCCTAGCACCAGCGAACGGTGAGCCAATTATCGTTCCTTCACAGGACGTTGTACTAGGTCTTTACTACATGACTCGCGATCGCATCAACGGTAAAGGTGAAGGCACCGTATTTAAAGATGCAAAAGAAGCTGAAAAAGCATACCGTGTAGGTGCTGCTGAGCTTCACGCTCGTGTTAAAGTGCGTATCACAGAAGTGACTATCGACGAAGAAACACGTGAGCGCGGCACGTTAACTCACCTAGTAGATACGACAGTAGGTCGTGCAATCCTTTCATTGAATATCCCTGAAGGTTTGCCGTTTGAACTGATCAATAAACCACTAGGTAAGAAACAAATTTCAGGTCTTCTTAATGAGTGTTACCGTCGTCTAGGTCTTAAAGATACAGTTATCTTTGCTGACCAGGTGATGTATACCGGTTTCCACTACGCGATGAAGTCTGGTGTTTCTATCGGTATCAATGACATGGTAATCCCACCAACTAAAGGTGAGATCATCGATCGTGCGGAAGCTGAGGTTGCAGAAATCAACCAACAGTTCCAATCAGGTCTTGTAACTGCCGGTGAGAAATACAACAAAGTTATCGATATCTGGTCACGTGTAAACGAAAACCTTTCTCGCGAGATGATGGCTAACCTTTCAAAAGAAACGGTTATCAACGCTGAAGGCAACGAAGAAGAGCAACCGTCATTTAACTCAGTGTTTATGATGGCAGACTCGGGCGCTCGTGGTAGTGCTGCTCAGATCCGTCAGCTAGCGGGTATGCGTGGTCTAATGGCACGTCCAGATGGTTCAATCATCGAAACGCCAATTACAGCGAACTTCCGTGAAGGTCTAAACGTACTACAGTACTTTATCTCGACGCACGGTGCACGTAAGGGTCTAGCGGATACTGCACTTAAGACAGCGAACTCGGGTTACCTAACTCGTCGTCTAGTAGACGTAGCACAAGATTTGGTTATCAACGAATCAGACTGTGGCACCGAAGAAGGTCTAGTAATGAAGCCGCTAATCGAAGGTGGTGACGTTGTAGAACCACTTCGCGAGCGAGTACTAGGTCGTGTTGTTGCGGAAGATGTATGTAAGCCAGGTACTACTGAAGTACTTGTTGCACGTAACGTAATGATTGACGAAAAACTGTGTGATCTTTTAGAAGAGCACTCAGTAGACGAAGTTAAAGTACGTTCTGTAATCACCTGTCAAAACGATTTTGGTGTGTGTGCACACTGTTACGGTCGTGACTTGGCCCGTGGTCATATCATCAATCCTGGTGAAGCAGTTGGTGTAATCGCGGCACAGTCAATCGGTGAGCCGGGTACACAGCTTACGATGCGTACATTCCACATCGGTGGTGCGGCATCTCGAGCGTCTGCAGAGAACAGTGTTCAAGTTAAGAACAATGGTAACTTGAAACTGCACAATGCGAAGTTTGTAATCAATGCTGATGGCAAAATCGTTATCACGTCTCGTTCAACCGAGATCACGATTATCGATGAGCACGGTCGTGAGAAAGAGCGTTATAAAGTACCTTACGGTGCAGTATTAACTGTACAAGATGGTGCTGACGTTAAAGGTAACGACATCGTTGCTACTTGGGATCCGCATAGTCACCCAATCATCATTGAACATGAATCAAAAGTATCGTTCAGCGATATCGACGATTCAAACACTGAAGCACAGACTGATGAGTTAACTGGTCTAACACGTGTGGTTGTTAAGGATCTTGCGAAAGTAAACGCGAAAGAGCCTAAACTAATCATTGAGAACGAAGAGCGTGGTCTTCAAGAGATCCGTCTACCTTCATTCACAACGATTGAAATCACAGATGGTGCAACAGTACTACCAGGTTCTGTACTAGCTCGTATCCCACAAGAAGGTTCGAAGACACGTGACATTACGGGTGGTCTACCTCGAGTTGCTGACCTATTCGAAGCGCGTAAACCAAAAGATCCTGCAATTCTTGCAGAAATCACAGGTACTGTTAGCTTCGGTAAAGAGACCAAAGGTAAGAAGCGCCTTGTGATCACACCTGATGAAGGTGATGCGTACGAAGAAATGATCCCGAAATGGCGTCAGCTTAACGTGTTCGAAGGTGAGCAAGTGGCTAAAGGTGAAGTTATTGCCGATGGTCCAGAATCACCGCACGATATCCTACGTTTGCGTGGTGTTACTGATGTATCTAATTACATCACTAACGAGGTACAAGAAGTATACCGCCTACAGGGTGTAAAGATTAACGATAAGCACATTGAGACTATCGTTCGTCAGATGCTTCGTAAGTGTATCATCCTTGATGGTGGTGACAGCGAATTCTTAGCAGGTGAGCAAGCAGAAGTTGCGCGCGTTAACATCGCAAATCGTGAGCTAGAAAAGCAAGGTAAGATCCCGGCTAAGTTTGAAATTCAGCTGATGGGTATTACCAAAGCATCACTTGCGACTGAGTCGTTCATCTCAGCTGCATCGTTCCAAGAAACAACTCGTGTTCTAACGGAAGCGGCTGTGAATGGTAAGAGCGATGAGCTACGTGGTCTGAAAGAAAACGTAATCGTGGGTCGTTTGATCCCAGCGGGTACAGGTTTTGCTTACCATGAAGAGCGTATCAATCGTCGTAAGCAAGGCGAAGCTGCACTTGAAGAACAAACAGTAAGTGCGGAAGAAGCAACTCAAGCGCTAACAGACGCATTAAACGCTGATTTACTAGGTGGCAACGAGTAATCGAGTCAGTTAGCTAAATAAGTTAAAAACCGCTGTGCTAACTCCACAGCGGTTTTTTTATGCCTATACTATTATGGTCTATTTAAGGAAAAGCATGCCAAAGTTGCGACCTGTCGTGTTGCCATCAAAACGTCATATGAATATGTATACTGCAATAATCGTTTTTCCGCTAATCCCATAAGATTTGTTAACTTTCAATAAGTTCAAGCTGAAAATAGGCTAGGTTCAAGGTATTTAAAGACCGCTAATGATTACTTTTGGTTGACAGGTTAAACTTTGGTCATTAAAATTCGGCCACCCATTTTAGTCGTTCAATAAATTGAAGCAGACTTAAATGGTAAGATTTTATTTTTCAGTAGTAATTTATTAATTCAGGAGCTATTTAATGGCAACTATTAACCAGCTAGTGCGTAAGCCACGTCGTAGCAAGGTTACTAAGAGCAACTCAGCTGCTCTTAAAGCTTGTCCACAAAAGCGTGGAGTATGTACTCGTGTATATACAACGACACCAAAGAAACCAAACTCTGCATTACGTAAAGTAGCGCGTGTTCGTCTAACGAACGGTTTCGAAGTAACTTCATACATTGGCGGTGAAGGTCACAACCTTCAAGAGCACAGTGTAATCCTAATCCGTGGTGGTCGTGTTAAAGACTTACCAGGTGTGCGTTTCCACACAGTTCGTGGTGCGCTTGACTGTGCGGGTGTTAACGACCGTAAGCAAGGTCGTTCTAAGTACGGTGCAAAACGTCCTAAGGGCTAATGGTTCTCCGTTAGTAAGGCCAAGCACTTAAGTTTTAAATTTTTATATATTGTTTTGGGAATCCGTGTAACACACGGACCTGAAGATACCGGAGAAAGAAAATGCCTAGAAGACGCGTAATAGGTCAACGTAAAATTCTTCCAGATCCGAAGTTCGGATCAGAGCTTCTTGCTAAATTCGTTAACGTAGTAATGCTTGACGGCAAGAAATCTACTGCTGAAAAAATCGTATATGGTGCGCTAGACGTGGCTGCTGAAAAATCAGGCAAGTCGCACCTAGAAATCTTTGAAGCTGCACTTGATAACGTTCGCCCACAGGTAGAGGTTAAATCTCGCCGTGTTGGTGGTTCAACGTACCAAGTACCAGTAGAAGTACGTCCAGTGCGTCGTAACGCACTAGGTATGCGTTGGTTGGTTGAAGCTGCTCGTAAGCGTGGCGAAAAATCAATGGGTCTTCGTCTTGCTCAAGAGATGATCGACGCTGCTGAAAACAAAGGCACTGCGGTTAAGAAACGTGAAGACGTTCACCGTATGGCTGAAGCGAACAAAGCATTCGCTCACTACCGTTGGTAATCTGCTAACACCCTTTAAGAGGATATTATGGCACGGACAACTCCTATTGAGCGCTACCGTAACATCGGTATTTGTGCTCACGTAGATGCGGGTAAAACAACTACGACCGAGCGCGTACTTTTCTATACTGGTCTTTCTCATAAGATTGGTGAAGTACATGACGGTGCCGCAACTATGGACTGGATGGAGCAGGAGCAAGAGCGTGGTATCACGATCACTTCTGCTGCAACAACGTGTTTTTGGAAAGGGATGGATGCTCAGTTTGATGAGCATCGTATAAACATCATCGATACTCCAGGACACGTAGATTTTACTATCGAAGTAGAGCGCTCATTGCGTGTACTTGATGGTGCTGTTGTTGTGTTGTGTGCTTCATCAGGTGTGCAACCGCAAACTGAGACGGTTTGGCGTCAGGCAAATAAGTATGAAGTGCCACGTATGATTTTTGTCAATAAGATGGATCGTACGGGTGCAGATTTCTTGTCTGTAGTTGAGCAAGTTAAAAAACGTCTTGGTGCTACACCTGTGCCTATTCAGTTGCCGATTGGTGCTGAAGACGAATTTAAAGGTGTTATTGACCTCATCAAAATGAAAGCGATTAACTGGAATGAAGAAGACCAGGGGATGACTTTCACTTACGAAGAGGTCCCTGCAGACCTTCAGGAGCTTGCTGAAGAATGGCGCTCTCATCTAATTGAGAGTGCAGCAGAAGCTTCTGAAGAACTAATGGAAAAATATCTTGAAGATGGTGAGTTGAGCGAAGAAGAGATTAAATCAGCCCTTCGCCAACGCACATTGGCCAATGAAATTGTGCCTATGACGACAGGTAGCGCATTCAAGAACAAAGGTGTTCAAGCTGTGCTTGACGCTGTAATTGAATTCATGCCGTCGCCTACTGAAGTAAAGGCTATCCAAGGTGTCTTAGATGACGAAACCGAAGATACGCGTGAAGCTGACGATAATGCACCGTTTGCGGCGCTTGCATTTAAGATCGCAACCGATCCATTCGTCGGCACACTTACTTTCTTCCGAGTTTATTCTGGTAAAGTGAGCCAGGGTGATTCGGTACTAAATCCTGTTAAAGGTAAAAAAGAGCGTTTTGGACGTATTGTTCAAATGCACTCTAACTCGCGTGAAGAGATTAAAGAAGTTCATGCGGGTGACATCGCGGCTGCTATCGGCCTAAAAGATGTAACTACTGGTGATACACTTTGTGCTCAAGAAGCGCCAATTACGTTAGAACGTATGGAATTTCCTGAGCCCGTAATCTCAGTCGCAGTAGAACCTAAAACAGTAGCTGACCAAGAAAAAATGGGCGTTGCTCTCGGTAAACTTGCAGCAGAAGATCCTTCATTCCGCGTAGAAACGGACGAAGAATCAGGTCAAACGATTATCTCTGGTATGGGTGAGCTTCACTTAGATATCATTGTCGATCGTATGAAGCGTGAGTTTAACGTTGTGTGTAACGTTGGTAAGCCTCAGGTTGCATACCGTGAAACTATCCGAGCTTCTGTTGAAGCTGAAGGTAAGTTTGTGCGTCAATCTGGTGGTCGTGGTCAATATGGTCACGTTTGGTTGAAGCTAGAACCAATGGATGTCTCTGATGATGATGCGCCAATATATGAATTCGTTAACGAAATCGTAGGCGGTACAGTACCAAAAGAGTATATCCCAGCGGTTGATAAAGGGATTCAAGAGCAGATGAAGCAAGGTGTTCTTGCTGGTTATCCGCTATTGGGTGTCAAAGCCACTTTGTTTGATGGCTCGTTCCACGATGTCGATTCAAACGAGATGGCGTTTAAAATCGCCGGTTCGATGGGCTTTAGAAATGGTGCGCTAGAAGCAAGTCCAGTTTTACTTGAGCCTGTCATGAAAGTAGAAGTAATCACCCCTGAAGAAAACATGGGTGATGTAGTAGGCGATTTAAACCGTCGTCGTGGCATAATTGAAGGCATGGAAGAAGCATTTGGTGGCTCTAAGCAAGTTAATGCTCAGGTACCGCTTTCTGAAATGTTTGGTTATGCAACAGATTTACGCTCTGCTACTCAGGGTCGCGCATCATACTCAATGGAGTTTCTAAAGTATGCTGAAGCGGCTAAAAATGTAGCTGATGCAATAATTGCAGCTCGCGCTGTTAAGTAATTTTAGTTCGGTCCGGTCTTAGGGCTGGACTTTAATTTCTTTATAGGAAATTTTAAAATGGCAAAAGAAAAGTTTGAACGCGTAAAACCGCACGTAAACGTAGGTACAATCGGCCACGTTGACCACGGTAAAAC
>NZ_RDBW01000081.1:0-609 GCF_003934235.1 Pseudoalteromonas sp. J010
TATTAATGAAGGATACTTCATTAATGAACAGAATTTCCTGATGACCATAGCGTTTTGGAACCACCTGACCCCATGCCGAACTCAGAAGTGAAACAAAACAGCGTCGATGATAGTGTGGGCTTCCCATGTGAAAGTAGAACATCGTCAGGRCCTTATAAAAGAAACCCGTTGCAGCAATGCGACGGGTTTTTTGCTATGTGGGATTTGAAAAGAAAACCTCACAAGATAATCAACACCTCACAAAGCAATCAACACCTCGCGAGGTAAACTCGCTCCCACCACGACATAACAAAGTACTGGATTGGTAGGAGGCGGTTTACCCGCCGAGCTGTTCCTCGAGCTGCGAAGCGTTACCTCGGTTTCTTGTCACCCAAACTCAGAAGTGAAACAAAACAGCCGAAGGGTCGGCCCCGGTCAATGATAGTGTGGGCTTCCCATGTGAAAGTAGAACATCCTACTTCGTAGCGAGTCAGGGCCTTATTAGAGAAACCCTTTACAGCAATGCAGCGGGTTTTTTGCTATGTGGGATTTGAAAAGAAAGCCTCACAAGATAATCGACACCTCGAAAAGTAATCAACACCTCGCGAGGTAAACTCGCTCCCACCACAA
>NZ_RDBW01000082.1:0-569 GCF_003934235.1 Pseudoalteromonas sp. J010
CCGCCAGCTTTTAAGACTCCCAAGATGGCTATCACCATCTCCACAGAGCGCTCAACACATAGTCCAACGAGAGTGTTTGGGGTGATGTGATGATGTGCCTGTAAATAACGCGCCAGCTGGTTAGCTCGGCGGTTAAGCTCACGGTATGTTAATGCCACCTCTTCACAGATCACCGCCACCGCATCTGGGGTTGCGGCCGCTTGACGCTCAAAACGCTCATGCATGCAGACATCTTGCTCATAGCACAGCTGCGTGTCATTTAAGGTAACCAATAACTCCTCTTGCTCCGGCGCACTCAACATCGGAAGCTGTGCCAACGCCACAGTTTGGGTGGGCTCAAGTGCGCACAGCGCCGTCAACACCCGACCAAGGTGCTGGTCTAGCTGCGCAATGTGTGCCTGCGTAAAGAGCTGCTTATCATACACCCAAGACAATCCAATGCCCTGCTCACTGATACTCAGGTCAATATTCAGGTCAAACTTCACCGTGGTGCCCTCTGACTCATACGGCGTCAACGTCACCCCAGGTAAGGTGAACCCCGCTGCTGTATCGGTGTCGTTAATACCATA
>NZ_RDBW01000083.1:0-536 GCF_003934235.1 Pseudoalteromonas sp. J010
AGTGAAGTGAGCAGGGCATTGGGTTGTCTTGGGTGTATGACAAGCAGCTCTTTACACAGGCACACATTGCGCAGCTAGACCAGCACCTTGGTCGGGTGTTGACGGCGCTGTGCGCACTTGAGCCAACCCAAACTGTGGCGTTGACACAGCTTCCGATGTTGAGTGCGCCGGAGCAAGAGGAGTTATTGGTTACCTTAAATGACACGCGGCTGTGCTATGAGCAAGATGTCTGCATGCATGAGCGGTTTGAGCGTCAAGCGGCCGCAACCCCAGATGCGGTGGCGGTGATCTGTGAAGAGGTGGCATTAACATACCGTGAGCTTAACTGCCGAGCTAACCAGCTGGCGCGTTATTTACAGGCACATCATCACATCACCCCAAACACTCTCGTTGGACTATGTGTTGAGCGCTCTGTGGAGATGGTGATAGCCATCTTGGGAGTCTTAAAAGCTGGCGGTGCCTATGTGCCGATGGCACCGGATTACCCGCAAGAGCGACTGGCGTATATGATAGCGGATGCACAGCTATCTCTGGTG
>NZ_RDBW01000084.1:0-536 GCF_003934235.1 Pseudoalteromonas sp. J010
CTCAACACCAGAGATAGCTGTGCATCCGCTATCATATACGCCAGTCGCTCTTGCGGGTAATCCGGTGCCATCGGCACATAGGCACCGCCAGCTTTTAAGACTCCCAAGATGGCTATCACCATCTCCACAGAGCGCTCAACACATAGTCCTACCAAAGTATCGGGACCAACACCATGGAATATCTTTAAGTAGTGCGCCAGCTGGTTAGCTCGGCGGTTAAGCTCACGGTATGTTAATGCCACCTCTTCACAGATCACCGCCACCGCATCTGGGGTCGCGGCCGCTTGACGCTCAAACCGCTCATGCATGCAGACATCTTGCTCATAGCACAGCCGCGTGTCATTTAAGGTAACCAATAACTCCTCTTGCTCCGGCGCACTCAACATTGGAAGCTGTGTCAACGCCACAGTTTGGGTTGGCTCAAGTGCGCACAGCGCCGTCAACACCCGACCAAGGTGCTGGTCTAGCTGCGCAATGTGTGCCTGCGTAAAGAGCTGCTTGTCATACACCCAAGACAACCCAATGCCCTGCTCACT
>NZ_RDBW01000085.1:0-532 GCF_003934235.1 Pseudoalteromonas sp. J010
GCGCTGAAAAGCAACGAGCCAACGAGTCGGGAGTCAAATAAAACTTGAGTTTGAATGCTTCGAAAGAAAATCAAAATTAAGTGTTGACAACAAATGGGAAATGCTTAGAATGCACAACCCTCAGCGCTAACGGCGCAGCGATGATAAGTCATCGCACCGGGTAACCGGAAMTGTTCTTTAACAATATGAAGCAATCATCTGTGTGGGCACTCGTACAGATTGAGTTCTAACAGCRGAGTCTAGTTCGCTAGATGACGCAAACAAATTTAGAGTCTCAATTGAACTGAGTGACCAACAGAATAAACTTAGTTTATTCAGCACAGTCAATTCGATACCGAAAGGTATCAAAATCAGAATTCAATGAGCATGAAGCTTAGGTTTCAAAAAAACTTTTAATTGAAGAGTTTGATCATGGCTCAGATTGAACGCTGGCGGCAGGCCTAACACATGCAAGTCGAGCGGTAACATTTCTAGCTTGCTAGAAGATGACGAGCGGCGGACGGGTGAGTAATGCTTGGGAACATGCCTTGAG
>NZ_RDBW01000086.1:0-526 GCF_003934235.1 Pseudoalteromonas sp. J010
AAAAGACAAATCAGTTTAACCGACACGTTTAACCGACACCAAATATTATCACTGTATCTCCCGTTGCGTCAGGCGCGCATTTCTCTGTGGCGAAGATAAATTTACCGGAAAATCATACGAGCACCGCCGGGACTGGGTTGAAGAAAAGCTATTGATGTTGGCTTCCGTATTTTGCATTGATGTTTGTGCTTATGCAGTGATGAGCAATCATACTCACATTGTTTTATATGTTGATGACAACAAGGCGAAACGTCTGTCCGATGAAGCGATTGTGATACGATAACATTTAAACCAGACACCCACCTCTAATTTGCACCTTCCTATGATACCGCCTAAGCTTTAATTCTGCACTCAATGGATTGAGGAAACCAAACGATGGCAACTGCCCGTAAAAGACAAATCAGTTTAACCGACACCAAATATTATCACTGTATCTCCCGTTGCGTCAGGCGCGCATTTCTCTGTGGCGAAGATAAATTTACTGGTAAATCATACGAACACCGCAGGGATTGGGTTGAAGAAAAGC
>NZ_RDBW01000087.1:0-499 GCF_003934235.1 Pseudoalteromonas sp. J010
AGTCAAATAAAACTTGAGTTTGAATACTTCGAAAGAAAATCAAAATTAAGTGTTGACAACAAATGGGAAATGCTTAGAATGCACAACCCTYAGCGCTAACGGCGCRGCGATGRTRAGTCATCGCACCGGGTAACCGGAAMTGTTCTTTAACAATATGAAGCAATCATCTGTGTGGGCACTCGTACAGATTGAGTTCTAACAGCAGAGTCTAGTTCGCTAGATGACGCAAACAAATTTAGAGTCTCAATTGAACTGAGTGACCAAMAGAATAAACATAGTTTATTCAGCACAGTCAATTCGATACCGRAAGGTATCAAAATCAGAATTCAATGAGCATGAAACTTAGGTTTCAAAAAACTTTTAATTGAAGAGTTTGATCATGGCTCAGATTGAACGCTGGCGGCAGGCCTAACACATGCAAGTCGAGCGGTAACATTTCTAGCTTGCTAGAAGATGACGAGCGGCGGACGGGTGAGTAATGCTTGGGAACATGCCTTGA
>NZ_RDBW01000088.1:0-477 GCF_003934235.1 Pseudoalteromonas sp. J010
GCCCAGTTGGGACTGTCCGTTCTAGAATTTTTCGCGCAAGGGAAGCGATAGATAACAATTTGAACCCATTAATAGGTGAGTCTTAAATATGGCACAAGCTGAAAATAAAGTGGCTGAAGAGCTAACAACATCGGAAATTTTTGACGGTGAGCTGCCACTCAATGCGGGATCGGAAGCTCGCCTAGATGAGCAAAAATTTGCACGGTACGCGCTAATTGGCGATGTAATGCGCAGCGACAAACAAGAAGCACCTTGTATTGATATAACAAAAAGCTTTGCAATCGCGCTGGAGAATGAAGCAGCGCATAGTGTTTCAGTACCACAGCAAGAAACGCCTGCAACAAAAAGTAATGTAGTTGAATTAAGCGCTTGGCGTAAGCCTTTTGCCCAAGTTGCCATTGCTGCGAGCGTTTCGTTATTCGCCATATTAGGCGTTAACACCATGAGTAGTGATCCAGCGCAGCCGGTTAATGATAC
>NZ_RDBW01000089.1:0-464 GCF_003934235.1 Pseudoalteromonas sp. J010
AACCACCTGACCCCATGCCGAACTCAGAAGTGAAACAAAACAGCGTCGATGATAGTGTGGGCTTCCCATGTGAAAGTAGAACATCGTCAGGGCCTTATAAAAGAAACCCGTTGCAGCAATGCGACGGGTTTTTTGCTATGTGGGATTTGGAAAAAAYCTCAYAAGATAATCAACACCTCACAAAGAAATCAATATATTATAAAGCAATCAACACCTCGCGAGGTAAACTCGCTCCCACCACGACATCAACAAAGTGCTGCACTGGTAGGTGCGGTTTACCCGCCGAGCTGTTCCTCGAACTGCGAAGCGTTRCYTCGGTTTCTTGTCACCCAAACTCAGAAGTGAAACAAAACAGCCGAAGGGTCGGCCCCGGTCAATGATAGTGTGGGCTTCCCATATGAAAGTAGAACATCCTACTTCGTAGCGAGTCAGGGCCTTATTAGAGAAACCCGTTGCAGCAATGC
>NZ_RDBW01000090.1:0-461 GCF_003934235.1 Pseudoalteromonas sp. J010
CGCGCATTTCTCTGTGGCGAAGATAAATTTACTGGTAAATCATACGAACACCGCAGGCCGCAGGGATTGGGTTGAAGAAAAGCTATTGATGTTGGCTTCCGTATTTTGTATTGATGTCTGTGCTTATGCCGTGATGAGTAATCATACTCACATTGTTTTATATGTTGATGACAACAAGGCTAAACGTCTGTCCGATGAAGCGATTGTGATACGATGGCACAAGTTGTTTAAAGGTAATGGAATAAGCCAAAAATTTACTGAAGGTGAGCCACTCAATGAGTCGGAGCAGTTGATATTAGATGAATTGGTTGATAAGTACAGAGAAAGGCTCGCAGATATTAGCTGGTTTATGCGAGTACTTAACGAAGACATCGCCCGCCGAGCAAATAGAGAAGATAATTGTACAGGCCGTTTTTGGGAAGGACGGTTTAAATCCCAAGCATTACTGGATGAAGCAGCGC
>NZ_RDBW01000010.1:0-115528 GCF_003934235.1 Pseudoalteromonas sp. J010
GCTTATGAACCACGTGAACCATAATGCGCCTTTTCTGCTGTCAAGAATTATTGTTAATAATATTGCAGGATATACGTAATAAACCCGTAATACCAGCGTTTTGTGCATTTAAACTCGGATAAATATAGGCTAGAATCGGTCGATTACAAGTTATAGCTGTTGGAGTGAGAATTGTGGATTTAGAAACTGCATTTGCAGAGATTAGCCGTGGTGCAGAAGAAATTCTGCTACAAGATGAATTAAAGGAAAAGTTGAAGTCAGGTAAAAAACTGCGTATCAAAGCAGGTTTCGATCCAACGGCACCTGATTTGCACTTGGGTCACACAGTGCTAATTAATAAAATGAAAACCTTTCAAGACTTAGGTCATGAGGTTATTTTCTTGATTGGTGATTTTACGGGGATGATTGGCGACCCAACTGGCAAAAATGTCACTCGAAAACCACTAACACGCGAAGATGTATTGGCTAATGCAGAAACTTACAAAGAGCAGGTATTCAAGATCCTTGACCCTGCGAAAACCACAGTAGCATTCAACTCTGAATGGATGGAGAAGTTGGGTACCGCGGGTATGATCAAACTAGCTGCGCGTCAAACAGTTGCTCGTATGCTTGAACGTGATGACTTCAAAAAGCGTTATGCAAATGGTCAAGCAATCGCAATTCATGAGTTTTTGTATCCACTGGTACAAGGTTGGGATTCTGTTGCGCTAGAAGCAGATGTTGAGCTTGGCGGCACTGATCAGCGCTTCAATCTACTTATGGGTCGTGAGTTACAAAAAGATGAAGGTCAAAAGCCACAAACAGTACTCATGATGCCGTTATTGGAAGGGACTGATGGCGTTCAGAAAATGTCGAAGTCATTGGGTAATTACATCGGTATTACGGATGCGCCAAATGATATGTTTGGTAAGGTAATGTCGATTTCTGATGACTTGATGTGGCGTTACTACGAATTGCTAAGTGCGAAAACATTGGATGATATCGCTGCACTTAAAGAAGAAGTGATGGGCGGCCGTAACCCTCGTGACATTAAAATTGAATTTGCAAAAGAAATGATTGCTCGATTCCACAGTGAAGCTGACGCTGAAGCGGCACATCAAGATTTTATCAAGCGTTTCCAAAAAAATGCCTTACCTGATGAGATCCCTGAGGTCACAATTACCATTGAAGGTGAAAGCACGTTTATCACTAACTTACTGAAAGAGGCTGGGTTAGTCGCAAGCACGTCAGAGGCGATGCGTATGATTAAGCAAGGCGCGGTGAAGTTAAACGGTGAAGACAAAATAACGGATACGAAATTAGAAGTTGCTAAAGGTTCTTGCGAGATCTACCAAGTTGGTAAGCGTAAGTTTGCTAAAGTAACTGTGAACTAAAATAGTTTATCCATTTGCGAAGAGAAAAGGTCAGTATATTACTGGCCTTTTTTGTATTTGTTTTTAGCTCTACAGCATCAAGCTGGCAAAGTTAGTCATTACGTATAGCAGTGTCGTCGTCGCAATAAATAGCCAGCGCATTTGATTGAGCAGTCCGAGTAGGTGCTGAATATGATCAGCTGTCGGTTGCGATTTGGCACCTATGCGCATTACCTCAACGCGAGCACCAAAATAAAAGCGTGGCCCCGCAAGCTGAGTTTGTAAATTTGCCGCAAAAAAGCTCAGTGCCCAACCTGAATTTGTTTGATTAAAGTGGCGACCATAGTATTTAATATAGTGCCAAGTTTGTTTTGGCCTGAGCAACAACGAAAAGCAGACAACTAATAATCGGATAGGCACAAATTCAATCAGCCATATTGCGCGGCTAAGATTTGCCATAAAGCGGTTTGTCGGCTGCATGATTTGACGCCAAGCATGATCACATAGCAAAAGCAGCTTATAAAAAAGTGTGACGTATGGGCCTGCAATTAGATAAAGCAGTGCAACAACAAAAAAATGGCGCAGGGTATTTAATGCGGTGCTATCTATGGCGGCTTTACAAATACCAAGCTCTGTTAGTTTCTCGACATCTCTTGCTACCATTCCTTGCAACACCGCTCTTGCGGTTACTTTTTGCTTTGATTTTATCAGCGCGGAAATACGCTTAGCACGGCTTTCATGGCTAATATCTAAGCATAAAAACAACACCAGCCCACCGAGCCAATTAGGATAAAAAGCAAAGCTAATAATCGCATAAGTTAATACGGTGATGGTTAATATAGGGAGGAAGAATCCCAGTGTGCCTGATAATAGTTGATAACTAGAAGCCGCTTTGGGGCGATAAACTCTTTCGGCAATGGCTTTAAAAATAAGGCTGAGAATAAGGTTTGGATGATGAACGGTGGATAGCCTGATCCCGAGGCTGGCAAAAACAGCAACTAAAAAAATGATCAGGCCCTCATGGACCTGAAGCAAGTTCTCTAGCACTAAAGCGTAACCTTATCTAGCTTGGTAAGTAGTGCCATCACCATTTTTGAAGAGTTCACAGAAGCGACTTCTAAATATTCTTCGAATGACTGCGGTGATTCTTTGCCGGCTATATCCGATAACGAGCGGATCACTACAAATGGTGTATCTAAAGAATGACAAGCCTGTGCAATAGCTGCCCCTTCCATTTCTACAGCAAGCATCGTTGGGAAGTCTGCACGAGCTTTATCAATACGAACAGGATCGCACATAAATGAGTCACCAGTACAGATAAGGCCAACCATAGTTTGAATACCTTCAAGTTCACTAACGCTCTGCTTCGCAGCTTCAACTAGCTTAGCATGTGAAGTGAAAGCAGCAGGCATTTGTGGTACTTGGCCTATTTCGTAACCGAATGCCGTTACGTCAACGTCATGGTGGCGAACTTCGCTTGAAATGACGACATCCCCTACGTTGAGTGAGGGTTCAAAGCCCCCAGCAGATCCCGTATTAATTACGCAATCTGGTGTAAAGTTATCGATAAGCAGAGTTGTTGCAACCGTTGCTGCTACTTTACCAATACCTGACTGTACCAGCGTCACATCGTGTCCTGCCAGTTTACCGGTATAAAAAGTAAAGCCACCTTTGGTCAATGTTTGCGGGTTTTCCATAGTGTTACGCAAAATGGTAACTTCTTGCTCCATTGCGCCAATAATGCCTACTTTCATGAAAAGATTCCTAATTTGTAGTGGGGAAACCCCAATTTCAACGTTATTTTTATTATACGAAAGGGGGGAAGATAGGTAAAACAAAAAACGGGCTAGTGCCCGTTTTGCTAAATTTCAGCCAATTGTGTGGATTGTGCCTTTGCTTGTGAAGGAGATAATACCGCGGGTTTGTATGTGCGGTTCCTGGTTTTCTTCGGCATTTCCACTTTTTGTCCTAACTTGAACAAGATAGCAGCTCTGACTTCTGCGCTTTGGTAGCCGCTTTTGATCTTCATACGAATGTGCGGAATACCAGCTGACTCTAACGCGCCACTGACAAACCAATCCTTTTGCGCTTTATGGCCGTTTTTATTGGCGTTATTAACCAAGTCAACAGCGGCAACAATTTTCAGTGTTTCTTTATCTACAAGCACGTAATCAAGCTGCTTGTTTTTTGCTTTAGTCACCGCGGCACGGCGTGCTTTTTGTGAAATACCAGGTTTACATTCAATTACATCAATTAGCTTTATCCGACTTACAATTTTATACTTGTCGCCAACAGCACGTTCTAGTAAATGCAGAAACGACGCTTCGACAGTAGTAAAAACAGATTCTTTGCGGTTGAACGGATAAGGATTGCCACCCACATCGGTGTACTTAGAAGCGACAATGGAAGCAACGACCACTAGAGCCAAGATAGCAAGTAACGCAAATTCCATAAAAAACTCCAAATCAAAAAAATGACATCTGTGTTTTTATAAGCAATAGCTGTGCCAGAAAAGATCTGAAATTCGTAGGTGATAAATATTTGGGCGGTGAGCAAGTCACTGAGGATAAGCAGGTATGGTGTCTTTCTGCTGATTTATGTGGCATAACATACACTGTATTAGCGCTATGTCGCTCAAATACATGATAAATTACTGTAAAACCAACCCGACTTTTAAAAATTAACGTACCTTAATAAGGTATTTTTTATTAAGTTTCTGTATATCGCTAAGTCATGTAGGGTTGTCGTTTTTTCAGTTATGTTTTGAGAATATTATTTGGCGACAAAGTTACTTTTCAAGAAGTTCGATTCAACACACATACAATTATCAAAAAGTAAATAAAGTGTACGATAATAAGAAAGGATATTTATATGATAAAGCGTAAAGCAGTCGCTAAAATAGGGTTATTGATTTCCGCAATTTCTGTGCATTGGTCAGTACAAGCTGATGACAAGTTAGCTATGATTTTAAACAACCTAGAGCCAAGTTTATTTGCGCCAAACATCGTATCGACGAATCAATTTGAGTACGGCTCTAGTTTGTCTCCAGATGGTAAAAAGTTTGCGTTTGTTAGAGCGTTAGCCCAATTTTCACACAGTGCTCTAGTCATTTCTCATAAACAAGGGGATGCTTGGCAAACCCCAACATTACTTCCTTTTAGTGGCGAATTTCACGATACTAATCCGTACTTCTCCAAAGACAGTAACACATTTTATTTTACTTCCAGAAGGCCGGTAGATAATGTGGAAAATGGCACCTTTCAGATGTGGCAAGTCAGCTATGATGGTGATAAATTTGGCCAACCCGAGTTAGTGCCTGGCAAAATTAACGGAGATCATACTGTGATCTACCCAACTGTACACACTAATAAAGATATCTACTTCTCATCTATTATAAAAGGAACAACGGGCAGCGTAGACCTTTTCCTTTCTAAGTACCACCCCGATGGATATCAAGCGCCAGTTGAGATTTCAGAGCTCAATTCCACAGCAAGTGATGCTGACCCTGAGGTTTCAACGGACGGAAAACTACTATTTTTCACGTCAATGAGACCGGGGGGCTTTGGTCACTACGATTTACATGTATCGGTTAAACAAAAAGAGGGTAAGTGGGGAAAACCGATAAATCTAGGCGATAAAATCAACTCGCGCCGTATGGACTCAGATCCGATTCTATCAGCTGATGGTAATACTTTGTTTTTCTCAAGTGATAAAAACCCAGATGTGAAAGCTGTAAACAATTATGATGAATTGCTTCAGCGACAGGGAAGGATCCATAATGGCCTAATGAATATTTATAGCGTTGATATAACTGAGTTAAACCAATACCTTCGCGAGAAAGGCTAATTTGCTAGCGCAATTGCAGGAAAACGCTAAGCGCTAGTCTGCCAAAGGCTGCCTAGCGCCATTATACCAACTAGCCTCGATACTTGCTCAATTTGAAGGAGCAAATCTGACGCTAACAGCGTTAAAAATTTCTTATTTAGAACAACTAAATAAGAAATTTTTGACTTGCCTACGTGGATTTAGGGACTTCAGCGACAGCAGGACGCGGTAGCGGTATTAGCTCGCGTTATTTGTCTTCTTTAAGTACGTAGATCTCACCATCAAAACTGCCTTGAATGGTTAACCCTTGCCCCGCAAGCTCTTTTAAATATTCGATATGGTCTTGGGTGATATGTTGACCTGGTACTAAAAGTGGAATTCCGGGAGGGTAGGGCGTGACTAACCCAGCACAAATGCGATTATTGCTTTTGCTTATGGGCACCGACTCACGCTCACCGTAGAAGGCATCACTTGGAATGCAAGCTAAGTCTATAGCTGGTAAGTTTTCAGGTAAGCGGGCGCGTCGAGTTGATTTAGACAATTTTACCTTACCACCGTCTAGTTTCTTCAAAGCATTATAAAGTCGAATGATCTTCGAGCGTGTGCCTCCCAAGGTGAGTAACACTAAAATGGTACTGTGGGTGTATTTCTCAATCTCCAGCCCAATTTCATCTAACAAAAATTTATGAATATCTTTTAGAGAGTAAGGAAGCTCACTGATATCAATGAGAATTTTTAGTGGATCATGGCCCATATTATCACCACTAAAATGTGGGAATATATTCATAAAATCTGCTTTATCGAGTACTTTGATGTGCTTAAGAGAGGCCATCTGCTGCTTGAATTCTGCAACATGGTTTAATAGTGCATTGAGTAACTTGTAGCCTTCCATTTCTAATTGCTTTTGGCATACATCAAGCGATGCAATAAGCTGATATTTGGGTGAGGTACTTGCGTAAATACTGTAAATCTCGCGGAAAAAGTCAGCATCAAAATCAGGATCGTTAATATGAATATAAGACGCCTGAGAAAATGCAGACACCACTTTATGTGCTGAATGAGTGACATAGTCAGCCCCAGCATGAATGGCGGAATACTGACGCAAGCTCGGATGAAACAAAGAGTAAGCGAACCAAGCTTCATCAATAAATACTTTAATATCATGTTGATGCGCAAATTCTACGACTTGTTTTAAATCACTGAGCAAACCATCGTAGGTACAGCCAGTGAGCACCAATAGTTTTGCATCGGTATTGTGTTCAATTGCCTGTTTAATATCGGTCAGTGAGGGAGGGGCAAATATGCCGTATTTTGGGTTTAAAATACTTGATAAATAAATAGGGTAACTAGCAGATTGCAAAATGCCATAATGCACTGACTTATGGCAGTTGCGATCTATTATTACTTTATCGCCTTTGCGAAGCAGGGTTTGTAAGATAATTTTATTTGAAGTAGAAGAACCATTGGTCACAAAATACGTGCGTTTGACTTCGAACGTTGCAGCAGCCGACTCTTGAGCACGGCCAATGGTGTTGGTGCTATCAGATAATGAACCTAATGAATCTACCGATACTGATAAATCACCAACAAATACATTACGGCCATAAAATTGATAAAAATCTTTGATATATGGGGAGTTTCTAAAGCTGGAACCACCGCTATGTCCCGGGGTGTGCCATGAGTCGTTTGCTTCGCCGACATAACTTCGATACGCCGTCCAGAATGGGGTCTCAGCTCTGTCGTCAAAGTCGTTGATCATGTAGCCTAGAATGGCTTCTGGATCTGAGATAACCTCATCTTTGAAAAAGAAAGATTCTATATCTTCAGTTCCGTTTACTATCTCTAATCCTTTGGTGTCATCGCCAATAACGTATACCGGTAGCTCGAGTCTAATGCTTTTCAGTTGCTCGATAAAATGACTATAAACTTGTTTGCCATTTTTATTGTTGGCATCCCAACTGAGCACCACGGCCTGAATATCTCCATCTTCCGTCACGTGTTCTAAGGCTTTTGTAAGCTCGAGGCATTCAATAATATCAATATGTACATCCTCACGCTCAAAGTTAGGGATAATTTTTGATAGATTAGTTGAAAGCGCTTGCAATACAGCAGGCTCATGCTCTATCAATAAGATACGAAGGACAGGTAACATAGTGAGATCCACATTAAAGTTTAGAAGTTGCCATTAAGCATAAAGAAAGCGCAAAGATTTGTGAAATTAATACTTTGCAAATGTTTTAGAAATTGTAAAACGGATATAGGAGCGATTTTACATCATGATGTTACATCGCGATTTAGTAAAACCGCTGCGTAAAGCAGATCCCACTAGAGGGTATGTATCGCGCCTAGGAGATGCTTTACGCAGCGAGCTGTGTTTTCTGATCCCTTGGATAGTTTTACGAAACAACAAATTCATGGTAATCACCATAAATAAAAGTTGTGCTTATGCTAAAACGAAGATTAGCTATCAATCTTTTCTTTAAACTCACATAAGTCTTCAATAATACAGCTGCCACACTTGGGTTTGCGGGCGGTACATACGTATCGACCGTGAAGAATCAACCAGTGATGGACATCGACTTTAAATTCTTTTGGTACAACCTTCTCTAGCTTTTGCTCTACTGCAACGACATCTTTACCCATCGCGAATTTAGTGCGGTTGGAGACGCGGAAGATATGGGTGTCTACGGCAATAGTTGGCCAGCCAAAAGCGCAGTTTAATACTACGTTTGCGGTTTTTCGGCCCACCCCTGGCAATGCCTCTAAGGCTTCTCGATTTTCAGGGACTTCGGAACCGTGTTTGTCGACAAGAATTTGACACATCTTATAGACGTTATTGGCTTTTGAATTAAATAAACCAATGGTTTTGATATAGTCTCGTAAGCCCTCAAGGCCCAGTTCCAAGATTTGTTCAGGCGTGTTGGCAACAGGAAAAAGCTTGCGAGTGGCTTTATTTACCCCAACATCTGTAGCCTGCGCTGAGAGGGTAACGGCCACGAGTAGCTCAAATGGTGATGAGTACTCTAACTCAGTTTCAGGATGCGGGTTCTCGTCCCGTAGTCGCGTGAGTATTTCTATGCGTTTTTGTTTATTCATAAGATTTACTTGCTAAGCTCAATAACGGTTTTGCTAACAGCGACAGTGACGGTGTCGCTGCGAACCTAGGGCTAATTTAGGTTTGTAACTCGTGCTCTCGGCCCTTTAACTTGCTCAGGAGCTGGCACCGCGTTTTTGGTTTTGATTTGGTGGTCGATGACATTTTTAGCGGCGATAAGCAACCCCAGACCTAAGAAGGCGCCTGGTGGTAAAATTGCAACCAAAAACTGGTGATCAAAAGAGAATACTTCGATACGTAGCACACTTGCCCAGTCACCAAGCAAAAGCTCTGCACCGTCAAATAAGGTACCTTGGCCTAAAAGTTCACGCATGGCGCCGAGCACAAACAATACCAATGCAAAGCCTAAGCCCATCATTAAACCATCCCATACTGACAATAGCGGTGTATTTTTTGAAGCAAAAGCTTCCGCTCGGCCAATGATTGCACAGTTAGTAACAATTAAGGGAATAAATATCCCAAGGGACTGATACAGACCAAAGGTATAAGCATTCATCAGGAGTTGGATCACGGTGACAAACGCTGCGATTATCATAACAAAAACTGGGATCCGAATGTCTTTGGGTACCCAGTTTCTGACAACAGAAACCGTTAAGTTAGAACCGACTAGAACCAACAATGTGGCAATACCAAGCCCCAGTGCGTTAGTCACAGTTGAAGTGACGGCAAGCAGCGGACATAGCCCTAATAGCTGCACTAATGCAGGGTTATTTTTCCATGTACCTTCCAGGTACAGTGATTTGAATTGGCTCACTGTGATACCTCACAAGTATTTTTCGCATCAAATAGGGCGTCAAAGTGTGTTTTGGCGAACCAAGCCGCTTGATTTACTGACGTAACCACAGCTCGAGGGGTAATGGTTGCGCCAGTGAAGGCATCAAACTGACCACCATCTTTTTTCACATTCAAGTGTGGATCAGCTTCACTGGTAACGTTGACACCATTAAAAGTTGTTACCCAGGCAGATTTTGCCAGCTCAACCTTATCACCTAGACCCGGGGTTTCCTCATGACGTGTTATACGCACACCTGAGATCACACCTGCTCTGTTAACAGCGGTTAGAATATCGATATTACCACTATAGCCTCTTGGCGTGATATGTCGTACCAGCAACGCTGAAGGCGCACCATCAAGTCTAGCGCGATAAATTGTATGCGGCCCTTGCGGCCCTAATTCTGGAGCGTTGCTGGTGGTGCAATCAAGATAAAGCGTATTGTCATATTGATCTTTGTCAATCACTTGCGAAAGTAACTGCATAAGGTGTTGCTGTTCTTGATTTGCTATTTTATCTTTGGTGATGTCGTTGATCAGTGCTACTGCGCCTGTGGTTGCCAACGCAAATGCAGCTAAGATCAAACCGTTTTTCTGCATCGATTGAATTATCATGAATTTGCTCCGTGGCCATAGGTGCGTGGTTGAGTATAATGATCAATCAGTGGCACAGCCATATTCATTATCACGACGGCAAAAGCAACTGCGTCTGGATAACCACCAAATTGACGGATCACATAAACAGTTAAGCCAATCGCTGCGCCATAAATTAAGCGCCCAAGGTTAGTTGTTGAGGCTGAAACAGGATCGGTTGCAATAAAAAATGCGCCTAGCATAGTTGCACCGCTAAACAGGTGGAAGAGAGTACCGGGTTCTGATTGTGGTGCAATAATATAGCCAACCCCGCTGGCAAGGCCAAGGCTAACGATAAAAGATACTGGGATGTGCCAATTGATCACTTTGGCCTTTAAAAGATAAAGCCCACCAAGTAAAAAGGCGAAGTTAACATATTGCCAGCCCAACCCAGCGATTTCACCAAAGCCGATATAGCTCATTGCTTCTGTTACCGTATACCCTTGCGACACAGAAGTTTTGACCGAATCTAGCGGTGTGGCACTAGTCGCGCCATCAATGACGTTTGTGCTCCACTTATCTAAAGTCACACCTTGAGAGGTTGCTTCAGTGAATATCATCGCAAACTGATCAGTCAAGCTTAGTGTTTGGGTTGCTATCTCTTGGATCGGAGACCAAGAGGTCATTTGTACAGGAAAAGAAATTAGCAATAGTACATAGGCAGCCATGGCTGGGTTAAATAGGTTAAACCCGAGTCCACCGTATAATTGTTTTACGATGGCGATAGCAAAGAAAGCACCTATTACTGTTACCCACCAAGGTGCCAGAGGTGGCACGCTGATGGCAAGTAGTAGTGCTGTTAGCCAAGCGCTACCATCACTCAAACTTGGCCATATTGCACGGCCTCTTAGTTTCAGTACGGCAGCCTCGGTAAGACTCACAGTAATTAGGGCTAACGCTAGCTGGATTAATACGCCAAAACCAAAAAAGTAGGTTTGCACTAGGATCCCAGGAATACAGGCAGCCATAACTGTCATCATAATTTTGCTGACTGACTTGTGGCTATGGTTATGCGGGGATGAAGCCATGGTTAATTTCATGACGGTTCATTTCCTTCTTGTTCTTTGGCTTGCTTTTTCGCTTTTGCTTTTGCAATTGCGGCTTTAACTGCGGCTTTTTTAAGGGCCTCGGGAGTTTGGGTATCAAGCTGCGACTGCTCTGTGTCCGTGCTTTGTTGCTCCTCTAACGGTTCAACCGTGCTGTCGTTTGCTTCTTCAGCTTGTTTAGCTGCTTTTTTCGCTTTAGCACGGGCAATGGCAGCGGCCACAGCGGCTTTACGAGGGTCAGCTACGTCATCAGTACTTTGCACAGCCTCGCTCTGCTCAGTTGTGTCGTCGTTTGCTTCTTCAGCTTGTTTAGCTGCTTTTTTCGCTTTAGCACGGGCAATGGCGGCGGCCACAGCGGCTTTACGAGGGTCAGCTACGTCATCAGTACTTTGCACAGCCTCGCTCGGCTCAACTGTGTTGTCGTTTGCGTCTTCAGCTTGTTTAGCTGCTTTTTTCGCTTTAGCACGGGCAATGGCGGCGGCCACAGCGGCTTTACGAGGGTCAGCTACGTCATCAGTACTTTGCACAGCCTCGCTCGGTTCAAGCGTCTTATAGTTTGTGTCTTCTGCTTGTTTGGCAGCTTTTTTCGCTTTAGCACGGGCAATGGCGGCGGCCACAGCGGCTTTACGAGGGTCAGCTACGTCATCAGTACTTTGCACAGCCTCGCTCGGTTCAGCTGTGTTGTCGTTTGTGTCTTCTGCCTGTTTAGCAGCTTTTTTCGCTTTAGCACGGGCAATGGCGGCGGCCACAGCGGTCTTTTTGTCTTCAGGTGCTTGATCAGAAGAACCCTGTTCTTGAGCTGCAGCTTTTTTCGCTTTGGCACGAGCGATAGCGGCGGCTACAGCATCCTTTTGGTCAACACTACTTACTTGCTCGGTTTTCGCTTCTTTATATTTACGTGCCTGTGCTTTACGTTTCTCTCGCTCCTGCATGATAGCGCTGTTATCAGGCTCAAGTTCACCGTTTTCCCCACGTTTGGCTTTAGCACGTGCTATGGCAGCTTGTACTGCGGACTTGTCTGATTGTTTATCTTTTACACGAGCCAGTGCTTCTTGCACTTTCTCTTGCTCTGCTGCTTTTGCTGGTGAGCTGGGTGAGCGGCGTTTGTGTTTATTCTGTCGCTCTTCTTGTTCTCGCTCTAGTCGCGCTTTTCTAGCTTCAAAGCGCTCTTTAGCACGCTCAGCTTTAACCTGCTCAAGTTTTTGTTCGCGAATATCAGCTTTCGCTACTCGGTAATATTGCACCAAGGGGATTTCGCTTGGACAAACGTAAGAGCAAGCTCCGCATTCAATACAATCAAACAGGTTATACTCTTCTAACTTTTCATATTCTTTACCTTTGGCAAACCATTGTAGTTGCTGAGGTAGCAGGCTCTGTGGGCAGGCATCGGCACAAGCACTGCAACGAATACAAGCTTTTTCTTCCCCAGGAATGGCCAACTCTTTATTGTCTGGTGCAAGAATACAGTTTGTTGTTTTTACGACAGGGATCCTAACCGAGGGGAGGGTAAAGCCCATCATGGGACCACCCATAACTACACGTTGTGCGTCAACAGGAGAGAAGCCTTGTGAGTCTAGAAGATGTTTTATTTCTGTTCCGAGTAAAGCCCAGACATTATTTGGCTGGTTGATAGTATTGCCTGTGACAGTAACAACACGCTCAATTAAAGGTTTCCCTTCAAAAACGGCTTGCCAAATAGCAAATAGTGTCCCTACATTCTGCACCAGTACCCCTATATCAGCTGGGATCCCTGTACTTGGCACTTCTTTTGATGTGAGTAGTTTTACCAGCTGTTTTTCACCGCCAGATGGATACTTTGTTGGAATGCTACGAACTAAAATATCTTGATTGTGTTTCGCTGCGGCTGATACGGCTGCAATGGCTTCAGGTTTATTATCTTCAATACCAAATAATATTTTTTGAGGCTTTAGGATCTGTTGTAAAACCTCTATCCCTGACACAATTTGTTGCGCATGATCACGCATCAGGCGATCGTCAGCGGTAATATAAGGCTCACACTCAACACCATTAATAACCAAAAACTCGATTGGCTTGGGGCTATCGGCTTTTACATAGGTTGGAAAGCCAGCACCGCCCATTCCTGCAATACCGGCTTGGTGAATTATTTCAATAAGCTGGGCGTTATCGAGAGAGGAAATATCACGGATAGGTGTTAATTCTATCCATTTATCCGCACCGTCTGGACGTAAAATAATACTTAATTCAGGTATAGCTGAAGGGTGCGCAGATGGCATCGGCGTAATGGCTTCAACCACACCCGACGTCGGCGCATGAACCGGCAAAGACCAATTGGTGCCTGGAGCCGTTAGCGCTTGTCCTTTTAATACGTGATCACCGACATTTACCAGCAAGCTGCCATTTGCCCCTATATGTTGCTTTAATGGCAAAATGAGTTTTTCAGGCAGGGGCAAGCGCGAAATAGGGCGTTGGTTAGATTGCGCTTTTTGCTCTGGTGGATGAATGCCGCCTGGGAACTGCCACAGTTTTCCGCTTTCTATTTGTTCAAGTAATGTTTCCACTTAAACCTCTTAATCAATCTGTGTCACAGGAATGGCATCAAGTTGCCACTTCCACGTTTGTTTGGTCTGTGCAACCGGTACCATGTCGATACAATCTACTGGGCAGGGTTCAACACACAGATCACACCCCGTGCACTCGTCAATTAGTACAGTGTGCATTTGCCTTGTTGCACCAACGATTGCATCGACAGGGCAGGCCTGAATACACTTGGTGCAGCCAATACATTCATCTTCGCGAATATATGCTACTTTTTTAACTGGCTCAGCTTCTTCGCCACCGGCCAGTGGTTTAGCTTCTACACCCATTAAGTCTGCAAGTTTCTTGACGGTTGCCTCACCGCCTGGAGGGCATTTATTCACCTCATCGCCGTTCGCAATCGCCTCAGCATAGGGGCGACACCCTGGATAACCACATTGTCCACATTGTGTTTGCGGTAAAATCGCATCGATTTGTTCTACAATTGGGTTGCTTTCAACTCTATATTTTACCGCGGCGTAGCCCAGCACGATCCCAAATACCAATGCTAGCGCCCCTAGCGCAAGTAATGCATACATTAACGTCATATTTTAAAACTTAACTAATCCAGAGAATCCCATAAATGCAAGAGACATCAAACCTGCGGTGATCATCGCAATAGATGCGCCCTTAAATGGACTTGGTACGTCAGCCACCGCTAAACGTTCACGTAAAGCGGCAAATAATACTAACACCATAGAGAAACCAACCGCCGCACCAAAGCCATACACTGCTGATTCCAAAAAGGTATGATTTCGCTTGATGTTGAGTAAGGCAACACCAAGCACTGCACAGTTTGTGGTGATAAGGGGTAAGAAGATCCCGAGTAAACGGTACAAAGTTGGGCTAGTTTTTCTCACAACCATTTCAGTAAACTGCACCACTACGGCGATAACAAGAATAAAACTCATGGTTCTTAAAAAAGTTAAATCGAGCGGTAGCAAAATATATTGATTTACAAGGTAGCTGGTAACTGAGGCAAGTGTAAGCACAAAGGTTGTCGCCAAAGACATACCCACAGCAGTATCTAACTTACCAGAGACCCCCATAAATGGGCACAATCCCAAAAATTGAACTAAAACGAAGTTATTCACTAGCACGGTGCCAATGAGCAACAAAATGTACTCGGTCATTCTTGCCTCTATAACTTACTCACGATTCAAAGCTTTTTGCACTATGATATTGCCGTGATAGTTAATCATAAAAAGAACCAGCTTGATGTAATACCAATGAGTCTTAATACTTGCTCAATTTGAAGGAGTAAATCTGACGCTAATTACGTTAAAAGTTTCTTATCTAAAACAACTAAATAAGAAGTTTTCTCACCTCAAAATAGTCACTTAATCAAGCGAATTGGTATAAGTGCAGACTCTGTTAGTGTTTTAGGTATATTCCTTAGAACAATACCATCTCTACTCAATATCATTGCTGTGTTTATCGCTGCCAGTTCGCACTACAGCACCATATCTTAGTCTACGTCTATTGCCACCCTTGGGTTTAGCTGGTTTACCAAAACTGTGGTAAGACCTAGTTTTAAAAAGTGTAGCTAAAAGTCAAAAGCTATTAAAATCATGGTGTTATTTTCTGCACTTGCGGACAATCCAGTATTAAACACATTGCTTTATCTTCCATGTTTATCTTGTTGATTTAAAAACATGCGAGGATAAATTGAAATGATAATCCTTGCCAATAATAACACAGAATGTATCTGCTTTGGCAAATTGTCGCTCATTAGAGGGGAGGGCAAATGTTGCCCTCATAATTTGAAGACAGTAGAGTCTAAATTTCTTTTGGCTTTTCTATATAATAGCCTTGCACACCATCGAGACACAATGTTTCAACAATATGCTTTTCTTCTTGACTTTCAATACCTTCCGCGAACACATTAACACCAATTCGGTGGGCAAGATCGACCATCAGGCGCATAAAGTATTGGTTGTTTTTATCTTCTTCAAGTCCCCGAGTATAGCTAGCATCCATTTTTATATAATCAGGTTTCAAGTCTCTGAAGAATTTAAATGATGTCAAACCGACACCAAAGCGTTCGACTGTGATCCGAGCGCCTGCTCGATGTACCATATCAATGAAGCGCTTACTGGCTTTGATATTTTGTTGCAAACCAAATTCACTGACCTCAAATACCAACTTGGAAGCAAGATTTGTTTCTTTAAGGAGACGACGCTCTAACCAGATCACAAATTGATCGTTATGGGCGCTTGATGCAGTTACATTGATACCAAAGTATTTTTCATTGAAGTTTCGGGTCTTTATCGTTTCCAAGGAGGTATCAATGATCAACTGATCAATCTCGATAGCCATTTCTAGTTTTTCTGCCATGGCAAGAAAGGAGGCCGTCGGTAGCATTTGACCTTCCTCCGTTTTAAAGCGAGATTGTATTTCAGCATAAGCTTTTGAATTTTTGCCAATTGGCATAATGTTCTGCATCATCAAACTGACACGTTTGCTGGCTATTACATCACGGATCACGCGACGCCAGTTTTGGTTACCAAATCCAGCGCTAACATTATTCACCAGATCCGACTCTCGTTGTATATGCCACGCGTTGGCTTGCTTGCTTTGTGCCATACTCATGGCGTTATCAACAACAGACAGAAGTTCACCTAATGGTTTACCATTTTCGTATGGAACAATTCCTGTATTTGCAACCGAAGACAGTTCTTGATTTTGTTGGAATTGAGTGAATCGTGATTGTAACGTGTCGCCAAACTCTTCTGCTTCTTTACTTGGCACATTGGGTAAGATAACGGCAAAGTCAGAGCTATTTAGTCGAAAGACTTGGCTGCCAGCATAAGTACCTGTGACATGCTTGATAATATCCGAGACTGACTTAATGTATTCATCGCCTTTTTGATAGCCACGAGTTTGGTTTATGACTTGTAATTCGGAGCAGCGTATCATTGCTAACGATCCAAACGCTTTTTTGGATGAAGACTCTATATATTGCTCATAATACTCAACAAACATGTTACGGTTACCAAGCTCTGTAACCACATCTTTATAAGCTTCTTGCTTGATTGAATGTGCTGCATTTTTGATGTCTTCTTGTTTCGACTTTAAAAAGCTCGCCAGACGCTTAAAAGAAGGGGTTAGCTCTTGGCCAAGTTCTGCTACTTTGCCATCATTAAAATCAAACTCTATGTTGTCAGTGGCTTGATTTTGCGTGATATACGAGTCAACAGCACTCGCCACAGTCATACTGACATTACGGTTGAGCTTTTTGTACACACCTTGCATGAAAAAGACAGGAATAAAAGCAAGCAAAGCTGAAATAACGAGAAGCAGCAAAAGTGCTTGTTGCAATAACTGCGCCTGGCTCTGTGCATTTATTAAAAATTCAATCTTAATGTCTTTACTATCATTGACTGCAAATTGTGGACGGATCGCATTGATGTAGGTTTCTATAAAGTCAGCAACGAAAGGAAGGTTCGTCGGTGTATTAACTTGTAGAACGGTATTACCATCAAAATCTCGTACAATGAAGGTTGAAAATACCTCGCCGCTGTTTAGGGCTTGGCTAATGTGCTCTGGTGTTACTTCTGATAGCTTTTTGTCTTTTATGTATTCTGTCACCATAGCATGTGCACTTTGTTGTGCTTTACTAATTGCTGAGTCGAAACTAGTGGCGAAAAAAAAGCTACTAATCAAAGAGAGTAATAACCATGAGGTGACTTGGAGTATGATGAGTTTTCTAAAACCAGCCATAGTACGCTTCTTAAAGAGGATTATTCTGATAGTATCGGGTGTAGTGCCAAATTCTTTATCAAATTCATCAATTTAATTATATATTTTTGATGTGTTTAGAGAGTTATTGTTATATAAGATAAAGCACTGAAAATAATGATTGTAGGGTAGTGTAATTAGGCAGAAAAGTCTAATAATTTCTTGGAAGTGGCTCCCCCTCCCCGACTCGAACGGGGGACCTGCGGATTAACAGTCCGTCGCTCTAACCAACTGAGCTAAGGGGGAATCTTAAGTAGATAATTATTGTATGGCTCCCCCTCCCCGACTCGAACGGGGGACCTGCGGATTAACAGTCCGTCGCTCTAACCAACTGAGCTAAGGGGGAAATACAATACAGACTAACCAAGTTTAATTTGGCTCCCCCTCCCCGACTCGAACGGGGGACCTGCGGATTAACAGTCCGTCGCTCTAACCAACTGAGCTAAGGGGGAATAGTCAAAAGTGCGAGAAATTGGCTCCCCCTCCCCGACTCGAACGGGGGACCTGCGGATTAACAGTCCGTCGCTCTAACCAACTGAGCTAAGGGGGAAGCGTGTCTCTCAACGGGGCGAAATATTAATGACGACATTGCAAGGTGTCAACTACTAAAATCACAGAAACGTAAAAAACTCTATTAAGCGATGAATTTATGCACTATTTGAGGTCTTTTTGTGACTTTATGACATTGCAGCGTACAAATTTGCGCTATGAGTTTAACGCTATTAGCAGTGAAACTGTTAAATTATCACGCGCCAGTATTTAGCTATTCATATCTCTTAGGTCATTTCTTGTTCTGTGGCTTCAATTTTACGATAGAATTTATGAGTGAAGAAAATTAACATATCTCAATGATATTGTATGTATATACAGTGCTGAGTGGGGTTTTATGTATTTTTTGAGCGTTTTGCTTGAATAATACGCTTAACAGCTTATTTTATGATGTTTACTTACGATCTGTGGTTTGTAGTCAGGAAGCCAAAGTTGTGATCATAATAATCTATGTGAGGCGCGGTATTGGCCAAGGTAATGAATGCAACCATATGTAGTTTGTTATCCCCACCTTGTGCGATTAAAAATCAAAGGGTTACATTTTGTTCTATAAAAAACAATGGTTTACGTGGGGTGCTTTTCGGGTTTTTGCTGAATATTCAATAATGTTGAGGCAAGGTTAGTATAGAGATCCAATTTGATCCAGTTACGATTCTAAATGCGATCATTTGGGAGAGTGGTAGGATCGCATTTTGGATAGGCTGGACGCCTTTATTCTATTGGCTTGGCGAGACTTATCCACGGAATCTGTGGATAACATTGTTTATTATTATTTGAGAAGTATTGCAAGACTATGAAATTAGGGCGCTCTAGAGGTTGCAAGTAAATTTTGAAAAATATTTAATATTATAAATATCAATGAGTTATATTTATTTGGAAGTTTTTGTTTATTTGTTGTTCAGTATGAAGCTTTTATGAACTTTCAAGCCATAGGGCTGTGCAAAAAACATGCTGCTTTAGCGCTAGTATTGTAACTTTTTTGTCAAAACTAGTGGATTCGTAATTCTTAGCAAGAAACATCACTCCCTTAATATTTATTTAGGTTTTAATGGCAAATATTCGCTATTTTTATTTTGCAGAACCATGTTGACGTATCCTGCATAGCGTCAACGTGTTGAATAGCATACAATGAGCCGCTTAACATATCAGAAATAGGTTGTTATGACTCAAGCTAAGTCTAATTTCAATGGTAATGATATCCTTCATGGTGATATTGGGGCAACGTTAAAGCGCATGACGATCCCAATGATATTCGGCATGATCACCTTAATGACCTTCAATCTTGTTGATACCTTTTTCATTAGTATGCTCGGCACCGAGCCGCTAGCAGCTATTAGTTTTACGTTTCCGGTCACTTTTACCGTAATTAGTTTGGCCATCGGATTAGGAATAGGTACTTCCGCTGTTATTGCTAAAGCGCTGGGTAGCAACTTGCTCGAGGAGGCTAAGTTTGACGCTGCCGTTGCAATCATCATTTCGGCGTGTTTTGTTTCGATGCTTTCACTGTTGGGTTTCACCTTTGTTGACGAAATATTTATCTTGCTAGGTGCAAGTCCGATCGTCATGCCTTTTATTCATGATTACATGTCGGTGTGGTTTATCGGCTCTATTTTGCTAATTACGCCAATGATTGGTAATTCGGTTTTACGTGCCAGTGGCGATACCAAGACACCGAGCCTCATCATGGCTCTTGGCGGCTTAGTAAATGCAGTGCTGGACCCGATATTAATCTTTGGCCTTGGGCCTATTGAGCCGATGGGGGTTAAGGGGGCAGCGGTTGCAAGTGTGTTGTCGTGGAGCTTGGGCGTTAGTATTATTCTATACTTACTGATTGTTAAAAAGCGCTTGATTTCTTTATCTGCAAAATACGCGAGCTTTTTTGCTGTGGCGCAAAAAATTCTAAAAATAGGATTACCAGCAGCGGGGGCGAACATGTTAACGCCATTAGCGATGGCGGTGATGACGGCGGTGATAGCCAGTTATGGGCCTGAAGCGGTTGCAGCTTTTGGTGTGGGCAGTCGTATCGAGTCGATAGCAAGCCTTGTAGTGTTAGCGTTATCAATGACGTTACCCCCATTTATCAGCCAGAACTTTGGCGCTAAGCACTATCAACGTGTTCGCGATGCGTATACACACACGCTTAAATTCGTACTCGGTTTTCAATTTTTTGTGTATATCTTATTGGTATTGAGCGCCTACTATATTAGCCATACTTTTGGCAATGAGCCCGCTGTCGTTGAAACTATCCAGTTATTCATCTACATCATGCCATTAGGATATGGCTTACAAGGGGTGATCATTTTAACCAACTCATCGTTTAATGCTTTGCACAAACCAATGAATGCACTCATGCTTAGTATTATTCGATTGTTTGTGTTTTATGTACCTATTGCCTATCTAGGCTCCCAGCTCGCAGGCTTACCTGGGCTCTTTGCAGGGGCTGCTTTAGGTAATCTGTTTACGGCGGTGATTGCTTATAACTGGTTTAAAAAAGCAATTGATGAGATTGTGCAAAGTGAGCTTCAAAAGGAGGCGTAATGGAAGATAAATTTCAGCTGGTTTCTGAGTTTAAGCCAAACGGCGACCAACCAACGGCGATAGCCCAGCTTTGCGATGGTCTAGAGAGTGGGCTTGCGCATCAAACTCTGCTAGGTGCCACAGGTACTGGTAAAACATTTACCATGGCTAATGTGATTAATAATCTCAATCGCCCGACGATTATAATGGCGCATAACAAAACTTTGGCTGCACAGTTATATGGCGAAATGAAAGAGTTTTTTCCTCATAATGCCGTTGAATACTTTGTCTCTTATTATGACTACTACCAGCCAGAAGCCTATGTGGTTGCAAGTGATACGTTTATTGAGAAAGATGCTTCGATTAATGAACATATTGAGCAAATGCGACTTTCGGCAACGAAGGCACTACTTGAGCGCAGAGATACTATTATAGTGGCATCTGTTTCAGCTATTTACGGCCTTGGCGACCCCGACTCATATATGAAGATGATGTTGTTACTCAAAGTCGGGGAGACGATTGATCAGCGTGATATGCTCAGAAGGCTTGCTGAACTACAGTACACACGAAATGATATGGATTTTAGTCGAGGCACATATCGTGTTCGTGGAGAGGTCATTGATATTTTCCCTGCTGAATCAGAAACCATTGCCGTTAGAGTGGAAATGTTTGATGATGAAATTGAGCGGATCAGTCTATTTGACCCGTTAACAGGTGCTGTTGAAAAGCATTTGATCCGAGCAACCATTTACCCGAAGACACACTATGTGACACCGAGAGAAAAGATCCTTGATGCCATTGAACGGATCAAGCTTGAGTTAAAAGAACGTCGAGCGCAACTACTGGATAAAAATCGCTTAGTAGAAGAGCAGAGAGTTGCTCAGCGTACTCAGTACGATATTGAAATGATGACCGAGCTTGGCTATTGTTCTGGTATTGAAAACTACAGTCGTTATTTATCGGGACGAGCTCCGGGTGAACCACCACCGACACTTCTAGATTATTTGCCGGACGATGCGTTGATGATAATTGATGAATCTCATGTTACCGTCTCGCAAGTAGGGGCTATGTATAAAGGCGACAGAAGTAGAAAGGAAAACTTAGTCGAATATGGCTTTCGATTACCTTCAGCACTAGATAATAGACCATTAAAGTTTGAAGAATTCGAGGCGATTTCACCACAAACGATATATGTGTCAGCAACGCCTGGAGATTATGAACTGGACAAATCCAGAGGGGATGTTGCGGAACAAGTGATCCGTCCTACTGGTTTGCTGGACCCTGAAGTGGAAGTGCGACCAGTTGCAACCCAAGTCGATGATCTTTTGTCAGAAATCTATCAGCGTGTAGGTGTTAATGAGCGAGTACTGGTCACAACATTGACCAAAAGAATGGCCGAAGATCTCACCGATTATTTGAACGATCATGATGTTAAGGTACGTTATTTACATTCAGATATCGATACGGTGGAGCGAATGGAGATCATTCGAGATCTGCGCAAAGGCGTGTTTGACGTGTTGGTAGGTATAAACTTGCTACGGGAAGGCTTGGATATGCCTGAGGTTTCCTTAGTCGCAATTTTGGATGCGGATAAAGAAGGGTTTTTGCGTTCAACACGTTCATTGATCCAAACCATAGGCCGCGCAGCACGTCATCTTCATGGCAAAGCCATCTTATATGGAGACAGAATCACCAATTCAATGCGTCAGGCCATTGATGAAACTCAAAGGCGCAGAGAGAAGCAACAAGCCTATAATGAAGCGAATGGCATCATACCGACGGCGTTGAACAAAAAGATCACTGATGTGATGGATTTAGGCGAAGAGGTTGCAGACGATCAGGTTGTAGATATTGACGTTAAGTTCAAGCCTGGCATGCCAGCCATGGATGCAAAAGAAATAGCAAAAGAAATCGATAGGCTAGAAGCCCAGATGATGAAGTTTGCCAAAGAGCTTGAATTCGAAAAAGCGGCTCAAGCACGAGATCAGGTGCAAATTCTACAAAAACGTTTGATTAAAGCGTAGTGAGGGGTTGCTGCTACAGAGCATAAAAAAGCATGTGGAGTCACATGCTTTTTTATTGGTTGGGGAGTTACTTTAGAATCGATAGCTTATACCTAGCGCTAAGTTAGAGGTATCTAAATCACCCATATCAAGGTATTTGTAGCCAAGGTTAACTGCCATGCCATTGTCCCAGTCATATTGCCAGCCCGCTTCTGCAACAAATCCTATCCCATCATCGCTGACCAATTTGGTATTACCTTGAGTGATCTCGTAGTCATAATAGTTGGCACCTAATTTACCGTAGAAGTAGCTATTGTCCGAGACTTGATAATAGCCTTTCGCGGCAACGACAAAGTTGTCAAAGTCGAGGTTGTTTGCACCTAAACCGAACAAGGTTTTATTGTTTTGGGTGCAGATGAATTTGCGGTCGTTTTCATCCTTACATTTCCAGTCATCAAGATCTTCTCCACTGTTGTATCCTACCTCTAAAGCGAAAATTGGGGTGAAGTGATAGTTATAATATAAATAGGCTTGACCAACACCGTCACCGTCTTGATTGGAACTTTTATAAGAAGCTGAGCCACCAGAAATATCCAAACCAATGCGATGAGTTTCATTACTTTGTTCAGCAAACGAAGATAAGCTTGTTGCTAGCAATGCAACAGATAAGAGCGCGTTAAATTTCATAATCAATGTCCGTTGTAGTTAACTTGAGGACAGTATAAGCAGGGCGGTTGTCAAGGTCTGTTGTAGGGCTGTCATAAAATGTAAGAAGACGTCTGTTTTTATGGCCTTTATTTTACAAATAGCGACAGTCTTAGTTGGCTAAATGGCATTTTGTTGGGCTTTTAACTGAAGATAATTCACTATCGTCATAACTGTTAATGTTGCTGCTATAAATGCACTCCACACGTGATGGATCACGATATGGCTGGCTATAAATAAAGGAAGGTCGTGCCAACCGTCAATAAGTAGTAATTTGGAGAGCAAGATAAGGTACCCGAGTAGCTGGGTGATGAGCGCGATTTGATAGAGTTGACAAAACTTGGTCTTAACCGCTGAGCGCAGCTCAATAATATTGCGCTTAATAAGTAACAAAAAGCAAGCTGCAAGCGCTATCGTTAAGCCACTTAGCCCCAGTAATGAAGTCTTAATTAACACGATAGAAAAAGCGAAAGCAACCAGCATAACTAAGCTCACAAGTTATTGAGTGGTAAGCTTATATGCAGTTAGGTTTATAGTCTATTCGATTTATTCTAAGGATTTGGTAGTGATTTTCTGAATGATCACTCTATACTAACCCTCGATTTTATCAATAGTTTGTAAACCGATGTAACATTGCTATATATTTTAGTTGTCTGTTTAGCTATAAATGCAATGCTATGTTGTAGCACACACAAATAAAACAATAATTATTACAGTTATTAAGACCAAGTTGGGACTAGGGAAATGAAATTCGCTTTTAAGGATTTTTTGTTTGATAGCAAAGAACTAAAGCTTTATAAAGATGATCGAAAGCTAAACCTAAAACAAAAACCCGCTCAGATTTTAGAGCTATTTTTATCTGCTCCACAAACCATTCACAGCAAAGAAGACATACTAGAAAAAGTATGGCCAGATAGAAAGGTGACTGATCAGGTTGTTTTTCAAAACATAGGCCATTTAAGAGCGCTGTTTGGTGATGATGCGATCAAGACTTTTTCGCGTAAAGGGTATCAGTGGCAAATCCCGTGTAGCGCTTTTGATGGAACCGTTGAGCCAGAATCACAACCAAAAACAACGGAAACAAGTGAGCCAGCTTCGGATGTTTCTGAATCTGCTGGCACACCAAAAAATCAACATGATAGTCAAGTAGACACGATAACAGCAGCGAAGCCTAGCAATAAGTTACCATTGTATGTTGCAGCGACGGTTGCAATCGTTGCGCTGGTTGCATACTTTGCTTTAATCTAATTTGTGATAACTCGTGTTTAGGTTGAGTCGATTTTTACAGATGGTAAACCAATGAAAACGTTATATATCACCGGAGCAGGGGTCAGCGCGCAAAGCGGTATTCCAACATTTCGAGGTGAAGATGGCTTTTGGACAATAGGTTCTGCTAACTATACACCTCAAGAAATGGCTACTCGCGCGATGTATAAATCCAATCCCGGAGAATTTCTAAAGTGGTATTACCATCGTTTTGTTAGCTATCGCAACCATGGACCAAACGCTGTACATCAGTGGCTGAGTGATAAAAATGTTATCACGCAAAACATTGATGGTCTTGATGGTAAGGCAGGAAACAAACAGTATATCGCTGTGCATGGTCGAGTAGATCAAGTAACGTTGTTTCATACTCAAGGTGAGTCGGTTGAGCGTTATTCTGCACCTTGGGATGACGTTGATGAAAGTCAGTTAGCTGAGTCATTGTTAGCGGTGTTTAAGATCCCTAAGAATGGCCCGCAAAAAGGTCACTCACTAAAGCCTTATGTGTTGTTATTTGACGAATATTACACTGACCTTTATCAGATCAGCGATGCACAACGCAGAATGTATAGCGCAGAACGGATAATATTTATGGGTACTTCGTTTAGTGTGAACATTACGCAAATGGCATTAGATATTGCTAGACAAAACAACATTCCAATTGAAGTGGTTGACCCTAACCCCGTTCATCTATTTCACAACAACGTTACTTATCACCGTATGACAGCAACGGAGTATATCTCAGGCTAATCTGTTAATGGTTTGATTTATAGTATGTCGCCAAGAGAAACTGTTTATAGTCACTTAATCGATTTTGCTGTCGTAAATGTGACTCAATGACCTTGGCATTACTAGCTTGAATGTCGGTTTGTCTGCGTTCCACTTCAATTAACCCTAGCAGCGCACTTAACTCTTGGATTGCGAGTGCATCAATATTGGCATTAAAGGCTAAATAACACTCTAGCGGGGTCAACTGCTTGTCATTTCTATGACTAATGGCGTTTTGTAAGATTTCTCGACTTTCGAACAGTAGCAGTGTTTTTAGATAGTTAAGGCCATTTTCCGATGCCGCAACGGTTGATAAGAATATATGCAAAATGGTATTTCCCTGTTGGTTGCTGCACATAATTTGCGACGATAGGATAAGAGGAGACGAGAAAAAAGAGAACTTTTCCAACGAATTGATTGCACCTAGTAGCGGCGTTGGAAATTCGCCACCTTGGAGACAAAGCGTTGCGATATCTTGGTAATGGCCGTACAAGGCATCATTATTTTGTGCGCTTTGAAATAGAAATTTGAGTACTTCTACTTTTCCCTCAGTAGTGGACTGACAATACATCGCTTGTATTTTGGTGATATCTGCGCTTTTCAAAGCCAGTAAAAACGGCGTTAGGCTGTTTTTCGACATCAATTGTAACCTTGTATCATTATTTTCGTCATATCATAGTTTAGCAGCTGTCTAGTTTGCGCCAAAGCCTAGTGATTTGTACAGAGATACTGCAAATATTTCTTGATGAACTAAACTTTGGAATATCTAAGCTGAGGTAGCCCAATGATCGATATAGACGACAAAGTGCTAAATGATTTACGTGGTGGATTTAACCTACCTGCTAAACCTGAAATCCTGCAAGCACTTCAAAATGAATTATCAAAATCTGAACCTGAATTATTTGCTGTTGCAAACATAATTGCTGCAGATGTCGGTGCGTCTGCTGCGGTATTAAAAGTGATAAATTCACCTGCCTATGGCCTTGCTCGTACTATTACAGATATACGACAAGCGGTGATGTTTTTGGGAGTAACTTGTATTACGCAGTTGGTAACAGGGTATTTGCTCAAAAACGCATTTGAGCAATCAAAGTGCTGCATTTCGCTGCAGCAATTTTGGGACAATGCAGCTGATATATCAAAGGCTGCACTTGTCGTCGGTCACTACTTAAAGTCTTCATTACCATTAGAGAATTTACAATTACTGGGGTTATTTCATGATGCTGGGATCCCTGCAATGGCGGTAAAATATCCTGACTACGCTGAGGTGATAAAGCTATCAATAGAAAGGCCAGAACGAACACTCATTGATTATGAGCAGCAGAAATATCCAGTGCCACATACAGTGGTTGGGTATTTTTTAGCAACCTCATGGCACTTACCCAGAGAAATATGCCAAATGATTTTGCGTCATCATGATGTCAGTTACCTTGAAGAATCAGAAAAAAATCCACAGCATGCACAAACATTTGCTGCTTTAAAGCTCGCCGAAAACCTATGTTTTGAGGCAAAGCACTTTAGAAGTTCAGCAGATTGGCACTTGTTTAAAGACAAAGTCATGATTGAACTAAATATTCATGAAGACGAATATCAAAACTTAAAAGATGATGTTGATGAGGTATTTATCGGGTGAGTATATTTTGTCTGGGCAACAAAAAAGGCGCACATAGCGCCTTTTCTCTGAGTCGCAGGGCTTATAGACCTGCTGCTGCACGTAGTGCGTCAGCCTTATCTGTTGCTTCCCATGGGAATTCTTCACGACCAAAGTGGCCGTAAGCAGCAGTAGGTTGATAAATTGGACGTTCTAGGTCAAGCATTGTGATCAGACCATAAGGACGTAGGTCGAAGTGTTCACGGATAAGCTCGATTAGACGAGATTCCTCAAGCTTAGCTGTACCGAATGTTTCAACGCTGATAGATGTAGGCTCTGCCACACCGATTGCGTAAGACACTTGGATCTCACACTTGTCTGCAAGGCCGGCAGCAACAATGTTCTTCGCAACATAACGTGCTGCGTACGCTGCAGAGCGGTCAACTTTTGATGGATCTTTACCAGAGAATGCACCACCACCGTGACGAGCCATGCCACCGTAAGTATCTACGATGATTTTACGACCAGTTAGACCACAGTCACCCATAGGGCCACCGATAACGAAACGGCCAGTTGGGTTGATGAAGAACTTAGTCGCTTCAGTGATAAGCTCAGCTGGTAAAGTCGGCTTGATAATAGTTTCCATCACCGCTTCTACTAGGTCGTCTTGCGATACTGAATCACAATGTTGAGTAGATAAAACCACAGCGTCAATACCAACCGCTTTACCATTTTCGTACGCAAATGTTACCTGAGACTTAGCGTCAGGACGTAGCCAAGGTAATGTACCGTCTTTACGAACTTGTGCTTGGCGTTGCACTAAACGGTGTGAGTACGTAATTGGCGCAGGCATAAGTACGTCAGTCTCGTTACACGCGTAACCAAACATTAGACCTTGGTCACCAGCACCTTGCTCTTCAGGGCGAGTACGATCAACACCTTGGTTGATGTCTGGTGATTGCTTACCAATGGTATTTAGGATTGCGCATGAATCCGCGTCAAAACCCATGTCAGAGTGAGTATAACCGATTTCACGCACAGTTTTACGAGTTAATTCCTCGATATCAACCCAAGCGCTAGTCGTGATTTCACCACCAACCATAACCATACCGGTTTTAACGTAAGTTTCACACGCAACACGTGCTTTTGGATCTTGCTCAAGGATGGCATCTAGAACCGCATCAGAGATCTGATCGGCGATTTTATCCGGATGACCCTCAGAAACAGATTCAGAAGTAAATAAATGTTTAGCCATTGTATTTATGCTCACAAATATTGCGCTTCACAAACATCAGGAACAGCGCGAAAAATTAAGGGGCGTATTCTAACCAAAAAACCTACCCATTGACTAGTTATTTTACGCCTAGACGTCCAAAATTGTTCAATCTTTTTTAATGGTCAGAAAAAGTCAGTCTGTACCTGTTTTTTTATAGTCTTTGCCGTTGCAGTAGGCCATATAAATAAGTAAGAATGGGCTCAACCCCCGCGAAACACATTTAAAGGTAGGAGAATTCATGCCATCTCGCAAAGAACTTGCTAATGCAATTCGCGTTCTTTCCATGGACGCTGTACAAAAGGCCAAGTCTGGCCACCCAGGAGCCCCTATGGGCATGGCGGACATCGCAGAAGTACTTTGGCGCGACTTTCTAAAACACAACCCAAGTAACCCTGAATGGGCAGATAGAGATCGTTTTGTATTATCAAACGGTCACGGTTCAATGCTTATTTACTCATTGCTACATTTATCGGGTTATGATTTATCAATCGATGACATTAAAAACTTTCGTCAGTTACATTCCAAAACGCCAGGTCACCCAGAGTATGGCTATGCACCAGGAATAGAGACGACCACCGGCCCACTTGGTCAGGGTATCACTAATGCGGTAGGTATGGCGATTGCTGAAAAAGCCTTAGCTGCGCAGTTTAACCGCGAAGATTATGACATCGTAAACCATTATACCTACACCTTCTTAGGTGATGGTTGTTTGATGGAAGGGATCTCACACGAAGCATGTTCGTTGGCAGGTACACTTGGACTTGGCAAACTCATTGCATTTTGGGATGACAACGGCATTTCAATTGATGGTGAAGTTGAAGGTTGGTTTAGCGACGACACACCGAAGCGTTTTGAATCGTACGGCTGGCATGTTATTGCTGACGTTGATGGTCATGATAGCGACGCGATTAAAGCTGCAATTGAAGCGGCTCAAGCTGAATCTGACAA
This sequence comes from Pseudoalteromonas sp. J010, assembly GCF_003934235.1. Lineage (NCBI taxonomy): Bacteria > Pseudomonadati > Pseudomonadota > Gammaproteobacteria > Alteromonadales > Pseudoalteromonadaceae > Pseudoalteromonas > Pseudoalteromonas sp. J010. The sequence goes on from NZ_RDBW01000010.1 coordinate 28,660, forward strand.
ACCAACGCTTATTTGTTGTAAAACCGTTATTGGCTATGGCTCACCAAATAAATCTGGCAGCCACGATTGCCACGGTGCACCGCTTGGTGACGATGAAATCAAAGCTGCTCGTGAGTTCCTTGGTTGGGAGCACGGTGCATTCGACATTCCTGAAGATATCTACGCGAAATGGGATGCAACAGCGCGTGGTCAGAACCAACAAAGCGAATGGCTAATCAAGTTTACTGAGTATCAAATGCACTACCCAGAGCTTGCCGCTGAATTTGAACGCCGTATGAAAGGTGATTTGCCAGCAGATTGGTCAGAAAAAACAGAAGCGTATATCGCTGAACTTCAAGCGAATCCGGCGAATCCTGCAACGCGTAAAGCATCACAAAATGCCTTAAACGCTTATGGCCCAATTCTTCCTGAGTTTATGGGCGGCTCTGCTGACTTAGCGGGTTCTAACTTAACGCTTTGGGATCAGTCAAAAGGTTTAACAGCCGAAGACGCAGCGGGTAACTATATCTTCTATGGTGTACGTGAATTTGGTATGTCTGCCATTATGAATGGTATTGCGCTACATAAAGGCTTTATCCCTTATGGTGCAACATTCTTAATGTTTATGGAATACGCACGTAACGCGGTACGTATGGCTGCATTAATGAAGCAAAGAAGTATTTTTGTCTACACTCATGACTCAATTGGTCTTGGTGAAGATGGTCCAACGCACCAGCCTGTTGAGCAAATGGCAAACTTACGTACCACCCCAAATCTTGCAAGCTGGCGTCCATGTGACCAAGTTGAGTCTGCAGTAGCTTGGCAGCAAGCAATAGAGCGTGCCGATGGTCCATCTGCCCTAGTGTTTACCCGTCAAGGGCTAGAGCAGCAACCTCGTACTGCTGAGCAAGTAGCAGCTATTAAGCAGGGTGGTTATGTACTGTCTTGTGATGGTGAGCCGGAAATCATCCTGATTGCAACGGGTTCAGAAGTACAACTTGCGGTTGAATCTGCTGATAAACTACGTGCAGATGGCAAAAAAGTACGCGTTGTGTCTATGCCTTCAACGGATATTTTCGATGCACAATCTGCAGAGTATAAAGAAAGCGTTCTACCAAGCTCAGTAACACGCCGTGTTGCAATTGAAGCAGGTATTGAAGACTTCTGGTACAAGTATGTAGGGTTAAATGGGGCAATCGTTGGTATGACTACCTTTGGTGAGTCAGCACCAGCAGGTGAACTGTTTAAACTGTTTGGCTTTACTGTCGAAAACATCGTTGAGAAAGCAAACGCATTATTTGCATAAGCGATTAAAAAGAAATAAAAAAACCCATGCATTGCATGGGTTTTTTTATTGTTATAGCAATTCTATTCAGTAAGTCGTGTGCTCAATTATACCAATTTTCTTAATTAAGTGGTCTATTTTGAGGCGAGAAAATCTTGTCGATAACTAGGCAAAAATTTTGCTATTTAGTTGTTCTAAATAAGAAATTTTTAACGCTGTTAGCGTCAGATTTACTCCTTCAAATTGAGCAAGTATTAACTCAAATTGGTATTACACTTTAAATTGATCGACTGACAAGCGCAGCTCTTCTGCGAGTTTCGCCACTTCAGAGCTTGAAATTGATGTCTGGCTTGCACCTTCTGCCGTTTGCTCAGCAATCGTAACAATAGACTCTAAACGTTCACTAATTTCTTGCGCTACTTGCTGCTGCTCGTTTGCCGCATTAGCGATTTCTTCACTTACATCATGCGCTTGTGAAACGGCTGCGGTAATAGAGTTCAATGCTTCGTTGGCAAGGTCGCTTTGGTTCACACAAGACTCAGCCTGCTGTTTACCTTTCGACATTGCACTTACGGCTTCTTCCGCGCCTGCTTGTAAAGACTCGATCATTGCCTGAATTTCTTGTGTAGACTCTTGAGTTTTACTTGCTAAAGAGCGTACTTCGTCAGCAACTACCGCAAACCCTCGGCCTTGTTCTCCAGCTCGAGCTGCTTCAATTGCGGCATTAAGCGCAAGTAAGTTAGTTTGCTCGGCGATGCCTCGTATAACATCCAAAATACTTCCGATAGAAGCACTATCTTGATGTAGTTTATTGATAACACGTGATGCCTCGTCGACTTCTTTGGCGAGTTGCTCAATGGTGTGTTTATTTTCGTGTGAGATACCTTTAACGCGCTCAGCTTCTTTGTCAGCGTTTTTGATTTCTTGCAGCGCTTGGTGTGCGCTGTTGCTCACACCATGAGAAGTGCTACTCATCTCGGTTGTTGCTGTAGCTGCTTGCTCAACTTGTGCTTGCTGATTTTTAATCGCTTGACTCGATTCAGTGGTAATCGTCGATGTTTCTTCAGAGGCCGCTGCCAGTTGTGTTGAACGAGAAATAATACCGGTGATCAGTTCACGTAAACTCGAGATTAACGTATTACAGCTTTTCGAAAGCTCTCCAAACTCGTCTTTGGCGGTATCATCTAAGCGCTGCGTCATATCGCCACTGGCTACGATATTCAATACTCGATTTACTTCAGAAAGAGGCTTGGTAATGCGACTCACTGTGATGTATGCAACACCGACAGCCATAATAGTCGCCACCATCATACCTATCCAAGTCCATAAATTAGCTTTACCGACGTCACTGCGCACACCTTGTTGCAAATTGAACGCGACTTGGCTTGCTTCTGACAACAAATCGTCAAGCTGTGAAAGCGCCGCTTGTGTTGTTTTTTCAGCGTCTGCAAGTTCTTTTTGGGTTTCAGCAAGGGCGAGTATCAGGCGCTTTTGGTTTTCTGCAATACTGTTACTACCAGTTACTGTATCTTTTAGAGCCGTATAATATCCCTCAAGATCTGCGAATAGTCCGCTATCAAGTGCAGTAACTGGACCACGGATCAAGTCGATATTTCGTCCTAGCTCTTCAACTAAATACTTTTGCTCGTTTCTAACGATTTCTAGCGTGTTGGTGTCTTCAACAGTGACTAAATCGTTTGCACTAGTAACCACAGAAGAAAAGTTGTTCTCAAGACTATTTGCTGCTTGAAAAGCGCGTTTGTCGCTATCCTCTAGTCCATCTAAATCGATGATGTCTACCGTTACCATAGTGGCATCCTCGGCAGCCATATCAAGATCAGATAACTGTTCTTTGAGCTTATCGCGCAAAGAAAGCTCTGACGACTTCTCAGTGACTAGGCTATTCATGGCTTTTACAAATGCGTCGTAACTTTTGCCAACATCGCTGCTGCTTGAAGCAAGTTTGTTGTTAGAAGCGACCACCTGTTGGAGTTCAGAGTATGTTTTATCAAAAATCTTTTGACGCTCAGAAAACATTTGTCTCAGCGTCGCAAGCTCTGTTTCTGAGCGCGCATAAAAACTACCTTGCGCCATCTTGCTCATTAATGTGAACTCAACTTTGAGTTCAGAGCTTTTTGATAGTGCAGGTAAGGAGAGGCTGTTTACCTGCTGAGTTGAGTTGTCAATGTTTGCAATCCTAATTAAAGAATTACCCCCGATAAGAAGAAGCAACAAGGTGATGGTAATAAACCCACCCCAAATACGTTGGCTAACAGTCAAATTCATAGCTGTCCTACAAAATTTACAATGCAATACGGATACTTATCGGATTTATTGCGGATAAGTTAAGTATTTTATAGCAGATGTGACGAAAAAATTCAGCAAAAAAGGTCGGATTACAAAAAATAGCGACTATTTTGCCACAAGGGAGGTATCTTTATCGAATATAGTTTAGTCAATAGAATAAAGATAGAGGCGTTTATGTTTGTAACTTGATGGCCTTTGGTGTTCAGGCTGGTACTGTAAACACAAATTTGTATCTTGGAGAAGCTGAAAAGGGGCCGCTCAAGTCGGTGTTTTCACCATGCTTGAGCAGATTAAGAGTAAAGCATTACATGGGTTATGCGTATGAGCCGCTTTGTTCTGCTAGTAACATCTGGTTTGTCGAGTTCTCTGGGCTTTGAGTTGACACCTTTACCGGGCAATATCTCGATTTAATTGCATTGCATGTGTTTTGGTCGGCTACGCTTGTTGGTACTTTTCACCGGTATCGATGTTAATCATGGTCATTGCCCCTCCCCAAACGCATCCTGTGTCGAGTGCAATCACATTTTTTTGGTGTGTTTCACCCTCTAATGCCGCCCAGTGGCCAAAAAGTAATGTCGTATTTGGTGGTATTTGTCCATATTCAAACCAAGGGATAAGACCATCGTTATCTTTTAACCCAGATTTATTTTTTAGGTCTAGTTCACCATTTTGCTTAAGAAAGCGCATTCGAGTGAAGACGTTAACAATGGCTTTGAACTTATCTTGTTCACTGAGCTTATCAAGCTCAAGTCCGGGGTGAGCGCCGTACATATTGGCGTAAAACTCAGGGGCTTTTGTAGATTGATAATTGGCTTCGGCAAAGTGTGCATAGTTTAGCGCTTGTTCTATGTTCCAGCTTGGATGAATACCTGCATGAGAAATCAAAGTTTGCTGCTGTTCTAGCCAGATAGCCAGTGGCTGTGCACGCAATAAGTCAGCATACTTTTGGCATTTAGGGCTGTTAAACACCGCGTCTAATTTGTCTTTTGGATTGGGTGGCATTCCTAATGCTAGACAGGCTAAAAAGTGGAGGTCGTGATTGCCAAGTGTAACGCTAATGGAGTCTGCATGTTGATATAGAAACTCTAGGCAAGCAAGCGGATCAGGGCCTCGGGCGATGATGTCGCCGACAAAGTACAAATGGTCTTGGCTTGGATTAAAGTCGACTTGATCAAGTAGCCCGATGAGTGGGGTGAAGCAGCCTTGTAAATCTCCAATTGCGTATTTTGCCATGCTTTACCTATAGCCTATTTTATAACTCAATGTGTTTATTCTAATGCTGAGCCTCAATGAGGCAAGCAGGCTAGCCAGCTTGCACTGAATAACAACGGCCTTATCCTAATTTACTTAACTCAGCTGCCTATTTTGAGGGGGTTGTATTACCCTAATGTGACCTTATCATCAAGGTAACTATACCCGTGTCGGCGAGGCAAAAATGTTGCTACTTCACCTGTGGTCTATTGCCGAGCTCTGGTTACCTAGTTGCTTTAGATAAACCGTTGACAAGGTCAGCGTCATACTTGCCCACTTATATTGAGCAAGTATTAAAACACATTAGCATTAATGCAAAATATTTGGGCAGGAGAGTCTAAATACATTAATTGGTGCTTTAAACTCGGTGCCAAACTCATTACGCATAACGTAGTAGCCTTCCATTGTACCTAAAGGGGTATCGAGAACTGCACCACTGGTATACTGATAGCTTTCACCGGGGCGGATGGTAGGTTGTTCACCTACGACTCCATCACCTTCCACTTCCGTTTCTTTGCCGTTAGCGTCGGTAATTAGCCAATAGCGGCTCTCTAGCTTGGCATTACACAAGCTATGGTTTTTGATAGTTATGGTATAGGCAAACACATATTTTTCCTTTTCAGGCTGTGATTGCGCTTCAACATAAAAGGTTTCTACCGACACTTTTATCGGTGAGCCAATTTTAGTTTGAGTTGTCATATAGCCAATTTGCAATTTCGATAAACTGGTTCAGCGACAGATTTTCAGCACGAAGTGTAGGATCTATACCCAACGCTTGTAACTGCGCTTCACTTAACAGGTTAGATAAACTATTTCTCAGCGTCTTACGACGTTGGTTGAATGCTTCAAGACATACAGTATTCAGTAGCTTAGTACTTTTGGCTGTACGTTGAGAAGCCTCTTTGGGGATCAATCTGACGACTGCTGAGTCAACTTTTGGTGCAGGCTTAAAGCAATGCGGTGGCACTTCAATGACGGGAATGGCATGGCAGTAATACTGCGTCATTACACTTAAACGACCAAAAGCCTTACTCCCAGGGCCTGCAACCATGCGATTAACCACTTCTTTTTGAAGCATAAAGTGCATGTGTTCAACCTGATCTGCAAATTCAAACAGGTGAAATAACAAAGGGGTTGAAACGTTATAAGGTAAGTTACCAAAAATCTTCAACTTCTCTCCTTCTTTGATTAAAGAAGAAAAGTCAAACTTCATTGCATCGCCTTGATTAACCGTTAATTTAGGCCCTAAAAACGGATGATGGATCAAGCGCTCAGCAAGATCTTTATCAAGCTCTACAACGGTTAAATGGCCACTTAAATCACACACAGGCTCAGTGATAGCACCTAAACCAGGACCAATCTCAACCAGGTTATCCTCTGGTTTCGGGTCGATGGCTGTTACTATCTTGTCGATAATACTGTTGTCATTTAAGAAGTTTTGACCAAAGCGCTTACGGGCTCTGTGTCCAAGATGTACTTTATCTGTCATGCATTCTGTGCTTTTTTGGTTGCGAGCTTAATTGCCTCGCGGATCGCTAATTCAAAACTACCTACTTCAACATCGCCCGAGCCTGCTAAATCAAGAGCAGTGCCGTGGTCAACCGATGTACGAACAAAAGGTAATCCCAAGGTGATGTTTACTGAATTTCCAAAACCTTTATATTTTAACACAGGTAAACCCTGATCGTGATACATTGCAAGCACTGCATCAGCATTATCTAAATATTTTGCTTGAAAAAGCGTATCAGCAGGCAGTGGGCCGACTAAGTTCATGCCTTGCTGATTGAGTATTTCTAGAGTTGGCTCAATCGTGTCTATTTCTTCTCGGCCAAGGTGACCACCTTCGCCGGCATGTGGGTTGAGCCCACATACCAGTACTCGTGGTTGTTCAATACCAAACTTTGTCTGCAAGTCGTGGTTGAGTATATGTATCACTTTGCTCAAACGCTCAGGGGTTATCGCTTTTGATACATAAGCCAACGGAATATGAGTGGTTACTAAAGCAACGCGAAGCCCTTCCGTTGCAAGTAGCATAACCACATCGGCAGTATCAGACTGCTGCGCAAAATATTCAGTGTGGCCACTAAATGAAATACCCGCTTGGTTGATAATGCCTTTATGCACAGGGCCGGTAACAACTGCAGCAAAAGTACCATCCATATTTTTTTCTGAGGCAATACGAAGCGTCTCGAGCACATAGTGGCCATTGGCTTCATCTAGTTGACCGGCAACCACCTCAGCACCTTTATCTACTTGTAAATAGTAGATAGCGCCTGCGGGGGCAGGCTGTGGTGCTTGAGTGCTGTCAAATGGCAATAGGACGATTTGCTCGTTGAGCTCTTTAGCGCGCTTTTCTAGGATACTTTTATCAACTACCGCAACTAACTGAGCAGGCCAAGCATGCTGAGCCAATTTGATAACAAGATCTGGACCTATGCCAGCAGGCTCACCCGGTGTAATTGCGATTCTGAGGGTCATGGTCGTTATTCCGTTTCCATTATTTCAATATGTGCTTGATCACGCATTTCTTTAATCCATTTAAAGCTTTCTTCTTTAAATTTACGATTAAATAGTAGGCGATGAGCGCGGTTTAATTTAGCCTGCTCTGTTTTGTCTGCAACGCGCTTATCAAGCAGTTGCACTATGTGCCAGCCAAAAGTACTTCTAAACGGCTCACTGATTTGATCTTTTTCTAGAGATAACAAAGTATCTCTAAATGCTGGTACGTAAGTTGTTGGATCTGTCCAGTCGTACTCACCGCCTTTAAGGGCAGAGCCTGGATCTTCAGAGTGTTCTTTCGCTAGTGCTGCAAAGTCTGCGGTGCCAGCTCGTAGGTCCTTAACAAAGCCAGCAAGCATTGAGCGTGCTTTTTCTTCACTTAAAATGATGGAAGGCTTGATTAAGATATGACGAGAGCGTACTTCGACTGTCTCCACCACTTCACGGCCGCGAATATCTTGTACTTTCAGAATGTGGAAACCCGCACCAGAGCGCAGCGGACCGACGATGTCGTCTTTTTTCGCTCCCTTTATTGCTTCTGCAAACAAGGTTGGCATTTCGTTGATACCCATCCAGCCTAATTGGCCGCCATCTAGCGCTTTTGAGCCGCTTGAAGAGGCAATAGCAATACGCTTAAATTCTTTGCCTTCGTTCAAGAATTTGATTACGTTATCAGCACGTTGACGGGCATCCTCAATTTCTTCGGGCGTCGCTTTTGTTGGTATCTTGATCAAAATGTGGCCAATGTCATATTCCTCGGAGTTGCCAGTTTGCTCGCTGAGAATTTTTTGTAAATTCGTCACTTCTTGAGGGCTGATATAAATACGGCGGTCGACACTGGCTCGGCGTACCTGGCTTGTGGTGATTTCTTTGCGGATCTCTTCACGGTATGCTTGGAAACTTTCTCCGCTCGCTTCTACCGAGCGACGTAGATCAGCAATAGTGCCACCTTGGTCTTGCGCGATATTGGCAATGGTTTGGTCAAGTTGTGCATCAGATATTTGCATACCCATGCGCTCACCTAGTTGTAGCATCAGCGATTGCTCAATGAGCTTATCAATCGCTTGTAAGCGAAGTGTCCTGTCACTTGGAAGCTCGGTCCCTTGCTGGTCGGCTTGTTCCTTTACACGGTTAATTATTTGGTCAACTTCACTTTGTAAAATAACGCCGTCGTTGACGGTGGCAACAACAGTATCAAGTTTTACACGCTCAGCATGTGCTTGAGTAAATAGGCCTGCACTCAATGAGGCCACTAATAACAACTTTTTTAAATTCATACGGCTTTCTAAATTCTATTTATTCAAAAAATACGGTCTACGGTAACCAAAAATACCCTGTTGAAGGAGCTTACTTGCATCACCACTGCGTTGACTTCCAAGTCCTGAAAGAACAAATTTCAGGCTAAAGCCAGAGTCAAACACTGCCTCATCATGAGTGAGTGTTTGGTTTAAGTTTGTTTCAATTTGTCGGTTTGCTGTCACTTGAATCGCCCAACAACAAGACTGGTATTGAACGCCGACAAAGGATTCAACGCTTCTGTTTGCTGTCATATCACGGTGATAGCTTGCTACAAACTGCCAGTTATCGTCAATTGGTAAACTCGTGAATAAACCGACTTGGTCTATTTCATAGTCTGAGACATCATTTACATAGCGATGGTTCAATTGCACAAGCTGCTTGTCGTCACCTTTGTAGTCTAAAGTAAAGTGAGACTGTACCAAATCTTTGCTATCGACATCATATTGAATACCACCAGATAGATACCAGCGTTTATGCCAATGTAGCATGGATTCAGCTGCAAACAGCGAATTATAATTTGTATCGTCGCTGAAGCGTTGTGCAGATGGCTTTACAGAGGACTCTAGATAGATGATTTGACCGGCACTAAAGTTAAAGCGCTCGACATTGCTACTATCAAAAATTCGTGTGGTTGCACCAATAGTGAATTGGTTTGCTTCTGCGATACGGTCGTAACCTGAATATCTGCGGGCGCGAAAGAGACCAATGAAGTCATCTTGTAACTTAGCAGTATCATACCAACCGATTTGACTTTGTTCTCTATGTGGAGTGTATAAGTACTGTAGCTGTGGTTCTAATGTCTGTACCCCTTGCTCGAAGAAAAACTCTGTACTGCGTTCAAAGTTAAGCTGGCCGTGCATACGGACACTTGGTAACGTCCGGCTGACAGACTCTGCATAGTCCGAATTGAGTTCTTTGATGTTCTGATCATAGCGAGTATGAAGTAAGCGAGCCTCTGAGGTAAAAGACCAAGCATAATCACTGCGAGAGAATGAGACTCTGGGCTCTAAATGTAGTCTTGACGCTTCAGTGATCGCTAATGAATCATTTTGAAAATAAGCAAATTCACCTTCAAAATCCCAATCAACGTTGGCAAATTCATAGCTTTCACGGGTACGAAAGCTAATTTGCGGTAACGTGGTATAGGACTCTCTGTGGTCGCCAAGGACTTCAAAGTCTTGCAGTTTAATGTCGACCAACCAGTCCTCGCCCAAGTAGCTAACACTACCAGTGCGATACAGTTGAGTGTCTGTTTCATTGGCGTATTCTGAGGTTAAGTCAGTCAGGTAGTTATCATCGCTGACATTGGTAATATCAACGAACGCACGCCAGTTATCGCTCAAGTAACTTTTTTGCTGCCAATGCACTAAGTATCGGTCATCTAGCTGTGGCTCTGAGTCATCTTTACTTAAATATTCAACAGCAACTTTACCTTGGTGTTGCTCAGTCAAATATCTGAACTCAGTGTTAAGCTGGAAGCCTTTATTGGCCATATATCGTGGCGTTAAGGTAGCATCGTAATTTGGTGCTAAGTTCAAGTAATAAGGAGTGATTAACTCCAAACCAAACTTATTTGAGCTAGAGATGGTTGGTGTGAGCAGCCCTGACTTGCGCCTACTGTCGATTGGAAAGGTAAAATAGGGGAGGTAAATCACCGGCGTGTCCAAAATTTTGAACACCGTATTATATGTTTCTCCCCAGCCATCCTCGCGAGAAAGCACGATACTACTTGCTTCTATTTTCCAAAAGGGATCATCGCTTGGACAGGTAGTGAAGCTAGAGTTATCGAGTGATATTTGATTTCCAGACGCGTGTAACTTTTCAGCACCACCACGACCTAGCTGCTCAGTAAGCTCATATTCAGCACCAAGCAAGCTGACCGTGTTAGCATTTAAATCAGCGAAGAGACCATTACTATGTACTTTGGTAAATTGGTCGCGATAAAGGAGCGGGCCTGAAGCACTTAGTAGCCCTTCTTTTTTATCAATCAGTGCACGTCTGGCTGCTAAGCTCATGGTTTCGGTATTAATAATGACATTGCCTGAAAACTCTGCGCTGTCAGCACCTTGTAGTTCCAAGTCATCAGCAACAATATCAATGGCGTTTTTGGGCAGCGAGGCTATTGGCTTCCAGCTTTCTGGCTGCATATAGTCTTTACATTGTGCCGCGACAATGTTCGTATTAGCAAAAGCAGTAGAGTGAATAGCAGACAATACAGCTAAGCCCAAAATTTTGCGCATTTAATAACCTATTAGCTGAGCATTTAATAATAAGCTCATCATGATAAATGAAAACTGTCGGAAATACAGTAGCATTTAAATATTTACAAGTAGAAGGTGTAATAGTTAATCCATGAGTAGTCAAAATCAGCGTGTAGAATTTATACAGCGAGCATTGCAAACCCATCAATTCAGCTGTGAACCCATTACCTCAGATGCTAGCTTTCGCCGCTATTACCGTGTAGCAAAAGGTACAGAAGCGTCATGGGTGCTGATGGAAAGTCCGGTGGATAAAGTGGATAACACCCCATTTGTAGCATTAAACAGTGTATTCACACAGCAAGGGCTAAATCTGCCAAGTATTATTGCACAGGATGAGCAGTGCGGTTTGGTATTGCTACAGGACTTGGGCTCTACTCACCTTGCTGACAGGCTAGATACACACACCCGATTGCATGACTATCAAGCGTTGCTAGATTTGCTACCAAATATTGCTCAGACGCCGACCAGTGAGTGGATGAAACCCTATGATGCTGACTTTATTGCCATGGAGCTGGAAATATTTCATGAGTGGCTGGTGACAAAGTGGCTAAAAAGTTCGCTGACAGAGCAGCAAGAAATACAATGGCAAAACGTCAAGTCAAGGTTGGTTGAGGTTATGCTCGAACAGCCACAAGTGACGATGCACCGAGACTTCCACAGTCGTAATGTTATTTTTCATCAGTCACAGTGGTATTTGATTGATTATCAAGATGCCGTGCAAGGGCCTGTTACATATGACAGTGTGTCTTTACTAAGAGACTGTTACACGCGATTGCCTACAGATGAGTTTGCAATGTTGCAGCGATATAGTTTTGATAAATTACATGCCGCAGGTCTGTTAGCCGATATGGATTTTAGTCGATATCAATATTACTTTGATCTTACTGGATTGCAGCGACACCTCAAGGCTGCGGGAATATTTACGCGGCTATTGCAACGAGATGGGAAAGGCGGGTATCTAGATAATATTTTGCCAACGCTCGATTATATTCTTGAAGCTGCTCAGAAGTATGATGAATTTCAGTGGCTTGCAAGCTGGATTAGGCATGACATAATGCCTAAAGCAAAAGTCAAACTTAGCGCCAAATAAAGCGAATATGAAAGCAATTATTTTATCAGCAGGTCGTGGTAAGCGGATGATGCCACTTACAGCGACACAGCCCAAACCGATGTTGAAAGTAGCGGGTAAGCCACTCATCGAACATCACATTGAACGACTAAAGTTAGCTGGTATCACCGAGGTTGTAATCAACCTTGCATGGCACGGTGAGGTGATTAAACACTACTTTGGTGATGGTAGCCACTTTGGGGTAAATATTACCTACAGTGATGAACCAGAAGGAGGGCTTGAGACCGCAGGAGGAATTATTCAAGCACTACCGTTACTGTGCCAGGATAGCGACCGCTTTGTGGTTATAAATGGCGATGTTTTTACCGATTATGATGTGCGCAGTCTTATACAGCTGCAACTTGGAAAAGCAGCCGCTGGACATTGTGAAGCACATATTGTGTTAGTGGAAAATCCAGCACATAACCCCAATGGTGACTTTTGTCTCGCTCACCAGCCTTTGAACCAAGAGCAATATACATTTTCTGGGATAGGTATCTACCATCAATGTTTTTTTGCTGGGCTAGAGCGTGGCTTTGTCAAGTTAGGGCCACTACTTCGCAGTGCACTTGCAGAGCATAGAGTGTCAACAGAACTGTATCTTGGTCAATGGGACGATATTGGTACTCCTGAGCGACTAAGCACAATAAATAAAAAGTTAGGATATAGCGATGTGGGGTAAATTATTAGGAACCATGTTTGGTTTTTTGTTTGGTCGGTGGTTGGGCGCGATTCTAGGCTTTTACCTCGGGCATTTGTTTGACAAAAGCTTACGTCAAGATTTTGATAAGGTCGGTGGTTTTCAGGGCTTTATTAAAGGAGATGAGCTGCACGAACGACAAGCTCTGTTCTTTTCAAGCTGTTTTGCTGTTATGGGGCATATTGCTAAGTCTAATGGCCGTGTCAGTGAAATTCATATTCAAGCCGCATCAGCATTTATGACCGAAATGGGGTTGCAAGGAGAAGACCGAAAAGAAGCGCAGCATGCTTTTACCGCAGGAAAGAGCAGTGACTTTTCAATCAAAGAAGCAGTAACAGATTTTAAAGAAGCGTTTGCTCGGCGCTATGATCTAAGGCAATTATTCTTAGAAATTCAAATCCAAATGGCATTTTGTGATGGTCATGTATCAGACGCTGAAAAAGCGTTACTAAAGCAAGTCAGCAAATATTTAGGTTTCGCTGAAACGCATTTTTTGTTTTTGCTAAAGCGTTACCAGGCTGAGTTTGAGTTTCGTCGTGCCCAACAAGCTGGAAAGTCACAGCAACAGCATCAGCATCATGGACACCAAGGAGCACCGCAACCGAGCGGGCTTACACGCTCAAAAGCCTTGGCTGTGCTTGGCTTAGGTGAAAGCGCAAGCGCGAGTGAAATTAAAAAGGCGTATCGCAAACTGATGTCACAACATCATCCGGATAAGTTGGTATCGCAGGGGCTGCCGACTCATATGATGGAAGTAGCTAAGCGGAAAAGCCAAGATATTCAGTCTGCCTACGAGTACCTTAAAAAAAGCTAAAGTATCCGTAAAAAACCGAGTAGTTCCTTGCGTAAGCGCTGGTGCTGGAGCGGATCGGTTTTTTCCCCAAATAGCTCTCTTTGGCGGTAATCTAGCTTACTATTTTTTCTTGCCCACCTTACTCTGTCAGCGGTGCTATCGACTACCATTGGGTTATCAAAGCTGTAGTAAATATCCAAAAGAGCGGGGCTTATCAAAGACAGGTTTGATGCTAGGTGCTTTTGTCGCATAGCATTAGGCAGCTGGGGGCTAACGACGGTGTAAGCATCAATACGAAGGTTGGGTAAGGTTGCTAAATGTTCTGCGAACACACCAGCACTATTGCCAAATGCAACAACGACAAGCTTCTCTGTTTGTGTCATTGATAACGTATTATAGAGCACTTCAAAACGACTGACTAACGCGGCTTTATAGTTGTCTAGGTTCATCTCTGAGACTGGCTCAACGGATTGCGGCTTTGGCTCAGCTTCTGGTGTTTCAATATCTTGATCTAAGAGACTTGCAGCATGGGACAAATCTGGTGGCGTGATAGTATACGTATCATATCCATCATCACTCAAGCGCTTAGCAAGGAAACTGATCCCGCTGTTATTAAGTGGCGGCATTTGCATATCAGGCAGGAAAATGACAATACCTGCCCGCATCGAAGCCATGTGCTCTTGATGAAAAACGTAAAACACTTCCTCTTCACTGTTTAGCTCCAGTAACCCCGCTGGTTCATAAAAACGCTGTGCATCTTGTTGAAAAAGCGCTGTTAGCGGTGCTGGGGCTATATGTTCGGCTGCGAAGCAACTTACTGATATTGAAATTAATAATGTAAAAAGTGCTCTGCTTAGCATAATACGTGTACATGATTTTCCATGGTTTAGTATCGGCCTACTTGGCAAAAGCTTTAGCAGTCGCCTTTATTTATGGTTTTAAGGTAAACTGCCGCACAGAGAAAATAAATGGAGAGTATGCGTGCAATACAAAGATAGCAAACGAGACTATCTCTTTATGTTTTTAAAAGGGGCAGGGATGGGGGCTGCTGATGTTGTACCCGGAGTATCAGGTGGCACTATTGCCTTTATCACTGGTATCTATGCGCGTTTTTTAAATGCAATAAAAAGTGTTAATTTGCAAGCATTAGGGTTGTTGCGCCGTGAAGGTATAAAAGCTACATGGCAATATATCGATGGTAGCTTTTTAGTCGCGGTGTTTTCAGGGCTACTTATCAGTGCAGCATCTTTGGCTAAAGTTATTACTTACTTGCTTGCGCACCACCAAATACTGGTATGGTCATTTTTCTTTGGCCTTATTGTCGCTTCTTTTATTTACGTAGCCAAACAGGTCTCGAGCTGGAACGGTAAAAATATTGCGGCCTGTGTAATTGGCGCTGTGGTTGCTTTTGTCATTACGTCATTGTCGCCAGCGGAAGCGCAAGCATCTCACTGGATGTTTTTTATTTCCGGTGCCATCGCCATTTGTGCAATGATTTTACCTGGAATTTCGGGTAGTTTTATCTTGTTATTGCTGGGCATGTATGGACATGTACTGAGTGCTGTAAATCAACTTGAAATAACACTCGTTGGCCTTTTTTTACTGGGATGTGTTGTTGGGTTGATGTCATTTTCGAGGCTGTTGAGTTGGTTATTAAGCCATTATCAACAAGTCACATTTTCGGTATTGGCAGGATTTTTACTCGGATCACTGAATTTACTATGGCCTTGGAAGCAAGTGCTGACCACGTATGTTAATTCTAGCGGTATTGAAAAGCCCTTGACGCAAGCAAATATTTTGCCGCAGCAATACAGTACGCTGTACGGGCAAGATCCAAATACTCTGGCCTGTGTGTTACTTGCCATTGCCGGACTTGCCCTGATTTTAGCAATTGAAAAACTGAGTGAAAAATATTAGCTCAGGCTATCGTTCTAAACCACCCAGTGACAGAAAGGCGCGGAGACTTTGCAAATGGCGCAACGTAAGTTACTGAGTGAATTTTGTTGACATCAAACACCACCAAAGAATTAAACTTGGGGGCGTAACTATGAGTTGGTGTGCCATCTGCTTCAAAAAACTGCAGTAGTCCACCCCAGTCGGGGTGCCAATTTTTGCTTAAGCTGAGGACGTAGGCATATACTCGTCCTTCGGCCTCTACAACGTCATTGTGGCGTGTTAAGTACTGACCTGCGATAAATCGAGTCGCTTGAGCTGAGGTACGCACGATTTGTTGTTCTGAGATATGTGAAAAGCAGGATTGCACCACCTCGCTATTTAAATCTTTATACAGACTTTGCAGCAACTCAGGGCTATGTGCATCGACTGAGTGACGGCCATACATAAAACCTACGCCACGCGACGCATAGTGATGAATGTCTTCAAGTAGCGCCTGTTGTTCTTGTGGCGTCAAGGCTAAAATATCGCTGTCTTTAACTGATTTGGCTGCACCATTGTGGAAAAGTGCCAGTTGATAGTCCAGCTCAGATAAGCATTGGTGTAATTGCTGTGCTGCTGTTTGTTCGAGAATGTTTTCAATTCGGGCAAATCCCTTCTCGCGCAAATCCTGCTGTAATCTTTGTTGTTGTTGCGTTGAAAGTTGGAGCATAAATTCCTGCCGCTGATGTATAGCCATTTAGTGTGTTCATGGCATGCCTTAGACTTCTGTCCAATGCTGATTATTTTTTACCTATGCTAAAGTGAGTTTGGTTGAAATGCCATCCCTCTGCATTCATCAATAGGCAAAAAAATGAAAATCAATGGATTACTTTTACTCTGTTGCGCATGGGTCATGTTGTTGATCCCGTATCCATCCTTGGCTGCTCAAGGCTCCTTAGATCTCACAAACTCTACTTTGGGTTTCGTCTGCATTGTGATTTTTGTCATGGCTTACACTTTGGTCATGCTGGAAGAAAAAATCCATATGCGAAAGTCTAAACCTGTGTTGGTTGCGGCGGGGGTTATCTGGCTGTTAATTGGTGCTTATTATGTAAACCAAGGCCAGACAGACGTGACTGAGCATGCGTTTCGACATAATCTACTTGAGTTTGCTGAGCTAATGCTCTTTTTGCTCGTTGCTATGACTTATATTAATGCGTTGGAGGAGCGGCGCCTTTTTGATGCGTTACGCGCGTGGATGATCCAAAAGGGTTTTAGTTATAAAAACCTATTTTGGATCACTGGGTTTTTATCATTTTTTATCTCGCCCATTGCTGACAACCTAACGACGGCACTGTTGATGTGTGCTGTTGTCATGAAAGTAGCGGAAGGAGATAAAGAATTTATCAACTTAAGTTGTATCAACATTGTAGTTGCAGCCAATGCTGGTGGCGCATTTAGCCCTTTTGGAGATATAACCACGCTCATGGTATGGCAAGCAGGCATGGTGCACTTTAGTGAATTTTTGGTACTGTTTGTTCCTTCACTCGTAAATTACGTCGTTCCTGCTTTAGTGATGAGTTATTTTGTGGCAGATAAAAAGCCGAGTGCTGTCTATGAGCGGGTTGAACTAAAGCGTGGTGCATTAAGGATCTTAACCTTATTTTTATTAACCGTTGCAACCGCCGTACTGGCTCATAGCTTATTACACCTACCCCCTGTGCTTGGTATGATGATGGGATTAGGTTACCTGCAATTTTTTGGCTACTTTTTAAGGATGACGCTACCAGGTTCATTGGCAAGAAAACGCGCGATGGCGCAGCGAGAAGGAGACAAAGAGCGTCTCGAAAAACTCGGTAGTGTTGTTCCGTTTGATGTTTTTAGCAAGGTTTCTCGGGCTGAGTGGGATACCTTACTGTTTTTCTATGGCATCGTTATGTGTGTGGGGGGGTTAGGTTTTCTGGGCTACCTTAGTTTGATGTCAGAAATGCTGTATGGTGAATGGTCAGCAACGTATGCCAATGTTCTACTTGGGGTGATCTCTGCGGTTATCGATAATATTCCAGTTATGTTTGCAGTCTTGTCCATGCAGCCTGAGATGTCACATGGCCACTGGCTACTTATCACGCTTACAGCTGGTGTCGGCGGAAGCTTGCTGTCTATCGGCTCGGCTGCCGGTGTCGCTTTGATGGGGCAGGCTAGGGGTTATTATACCTTCATGGGGCATTTAAAGTGGGCGCCTGTTATTTTAATTGGATACATCGCAAGTATTTTATGTCATCTGTGGCTCAATAAGTCAGCATTTGATGTTTTTGGCTAGTGAGTAATAATACTAATTTGACTTAATACTTACTCAATTTGAAGTAGTGGATCTGACGCTAACCGCGTTAAAAATTTCTTATTTAGAACAACTAAATAGCAAAATCTTGGCCTTGCCTATATGGATGTAGGTACCTTAGCGATAGCAGGACGCGGTAGCGGAGTTATCGACAAGATTTTCTCGCCTCAAATAGACCACTTAATTAAGAAAATTGGTATAAGGGGAGCTAGTCTCCCCTTACGACTCTGCTTCGGCTAAAAAATCTCGATAGCGTTTTACCCAAGAGTCAGGAACCGGTTTCTGTCGTGTTAACACTGTCGAAATTGGGGTAGATGTTAATACGCCATTGATTTTACCTAGCATGAACGTGGCTGCTCGAAAGGTGTCATGCTGTATTGCTTGGTACACAGTTTCAACAGCTGCTACGCCTAACTCTGTAGCTAACATTCTATCCTCTGCTGAAGGGGCGCCACCGCGCTGAATGTGTCCTAATACGCATAACGCACAATTAATATTACTTTGCTCATTAAGTGCGTCTCTTAGCGCATGGGCTCCACCTGGCCATAAATTCTCAGCAAGTATAATCAAAAAGCTACCATGTTTGTGCTGCTGCTCAGTAATGGCACGCTGCAATTGTTGTACTAATTTAGCGGTGTCGCTTTTGGTGTAGTTTTCAAATGAAAGTATGGCTTCAGCACCGGTGGCGATACCTACGTTATAAGCGATATGACCGCTATGGCGACCCATTACTTCAGTAATAAAAACACGTTCAAACGCATTAGCGGTATCACGAATTTTATCAATTGCGACAGTTGCTGTATTCACTGCGCTAGAAAAACCGATGGTGTGATCGCACCCCGCTAAATCATTGTCTATGGTGCCAGGAAGCCCAATAAGTTGGCCGTGCCAGTGTGCCGATAACGCATGAATGCCGCGAAAAGAGCCATCACCACCTATCACGATAAGGGCGTCTATATGGAGTTTGCGAAGCGCATTTGCTGCTTGCTGAACACCTGTATCTTCTAACATGGCATCGCAGCGTGCACTTTTAAGCAAAGTGCCCCCACGCTGTGTAATATCAATCACACAATCTGATGTGAGTTCAATATATTCTTGATTGATAAGGCCATTATAGCCATGCAAAAAACCAATACATTGCAGTCCTAGCTTAGCGGAAGTTAAGGTTATTGCTCTGATTGCAGAGTTCATTCCGGGTGCGTCACCGCCACTTGTGAGAATTGCTATCCTTTTGGTCATAAGATCACTTGAACGATAGTTTGGTTACTGAATGTATACTATCAGTGTGGGTTGCTAGCAAGTTGATCGATATTAAAAAAAGCGAGATCAGGAAGGAAAAACGGCATTTAGTGTAACCAAATGCCGTTCTTTTTATTGTTGTGAGATCTTGCTAGCAAGTTCTTCACGTTGTGCTGTAGGTAGGTTATCGACAACAATTTGATACGAATCATCGATCATTTTCTTTATTTCGTCTTCTGGAATAGTGCCGTCTAAAATAACCGTATTCCAGAGGCGCTTATTCATATGATAACCAGGTACAACAGACGAGTACTTGTCTCGAAGCAATAACGCTTCGTCAGGGTCGCATTTTACATTCAACCACCAAACAGGCTCACCATTTTCGTCTACTTGCCCTTCTTTCCCTTCGGTAAGAGTGGCAAACATCTTATGCTGAACTTTATACACATCGACATCTTGCGCAAAAGGTTTGGTGATAAAGGTTGCAGGCTTGGCCTGCAAATATTCATGTACGCTTTTCTGATCCATAGCCCGTGTCCTTGAAGTAACAGTTAATACAACATGAAGGTAAGTTTAGCAGCTCTTGTGATAATACTGTAATCGTCTATCAGTAAAAACTATCAGAAAGTCTATACCATGGCGTTATAACGCAGACAATTATTGAATAACTGAGAGTTTTATATCGGTTTCACTCACAGTTGACGATTAAAATAAGTACAGTGTTTAAAAGCACTACAATTTCAGTCATCTACAATA
Organism: Pseudoalteromonas sp. J010; assembly: GCF_003934235.1. Taxonomy (NCBI): domain Bacteria; kingdom Pseudomonadati; phylum Pseudomonadota; class Gammaproteobacteria; order Alteromonadales; family Pseudoalteromonadaceae; genus Pseudoalteromonas; species Pseudoalteromonas sp. J010. The sequence goes on from NZ_RDBW01000010.1 coordinate 48,350, forward strand.
TTAGAAAAGCTAACTTTCAAAATCCAATTGAGGATCAAGCTGGCTTTACAAGTTGTGCTAAGTATTCCTCCATAACCTAGGTGGACTAAGCTAGGAAATCATTGCTATTTGAGCGTTAAAAATTTCCCACTTGTCACTGTTTCCTATTGCTAGGAAAAGTTATGACACAGCGACATTAAATAACGCCATGCCTGTAAAGAGTCCGCTATTAAATTAAATAATACAAAAATATGCAACAATAATTTCCATGTTGATCAAATAATGGACGTTGTGTAGACTCCATGACCGCTTTAGTAAATGGTATAACAATGCCATGTTTCTTCAACATCATGTGCCCGGCTATTTTTTTGGTAGGATAAAAACTTTAGGAGTATCAGTGGCTTTTGTAGTTATTTCAATCTTGTGTATGTTTGCTGTGTATCTTCAAGCCCTCTCTACGGGCATGCCAATTAAGCGCTGGTTGGGCTTGGCATTATTTACAGGACCCGCTGCCTTGGTACTATTTCGAGTGCACTACCGTCGAGCTTGGATGCGTCGCTGTGCCAATCTAGTGATGTGGAAGGCGTAATACCAATTAGACTTAATACTTGCTCAATTTGACGGAGTAAATCTGACGCCTAACTGCGTTAAAAATTTCTTATTTAGAACAACTAAATGGCAAAATTTTTGCCTAGCTTACATGGGGGTAGGTACTTTAGCGATAGCAGGGCGCGTTAGCGAAGTTACCAACAAGATTTTCTTGCCTCTAAATAGCAAGCTTGAGTAAGCGCAGTGGTATAACTGCAAGCGATACTACTGAACAAGCTGTAGGTTGGGCTTGTCGCTGGGAATATGTTGCTTCAAAAACTGCTCAAACTCGCTACTAGATAACGGCTTTGAGTAATAATAACCTTGTACTGTTTGGCAGTTTAGCTCTTCTAAAATACTCAGTTGCACTTCATTTTCTACGCCTTCGGCTACAACATGTAAATCGAGGTTGTGGGCTATGGTGACAATAGAATCAACCATATTTTTTCCGCGTTCGTTGCCCATGTCGTCAATAAACGCCTTATCCACTTTGAGTGTATTGAGTGGAAATTGTTTGAGATATGCCAGTGAAGAATAGCCTGTGCCAAAGTCATCCATCGCCAAATGTATGCCTCTTGCACTTAATGAACGCATTATTGAAATTGCTTCTTTTGGATCATCCATCACCGTACCTTCTGTGATTTCTAATTCTAAGAAATAAGAAGGAAGTTGATTTTTTTGCAAGATAATATCGATGCGAGTAGTGAGATCTGGCAAGCTAAACTGTTTTGCTGACAAGTTAACCGCGACTCTGCCGTTGAAAAGCCCCTTATCAATCCAGCGTTTCACATCTTGGCACGCTTTGTCTAAAACGACTTCACCAATCTCAATTATTTGTCCTGTTTCTTCCGCGATAGGGATAAATACACCTGGGCTGATAACCCCTTTCTTTGGGGTAATAAAGCGCACTAGTGCTTCCATTCCAACTAGCTCACCTGTTTTGATATTCATTTTCGGCTGATAGTAGACGACAAAGTGATCTTCTTTTAGGCCGTAGCGCATTAGGTTTTCTATTTGTAAGCGTTTTACCGCTTGTTCGTTCATAGAATCGTTGAAAAACAAATAATGATTACCTTTTTGCTTGGCGTGATACATCGCGGTATCTGCGTTTTTCAACAAGCTTTCTGGCGACTTTCCATCCTCGGGGCACAGTACAATACCCACAGAAGAGGTGATAACTAACTCGTGGTTAGCAATTTTAAACGGGGTCGCAATCGCTGCTAAAAACTGCTTAGCAGTACGTGTAATAGTATGAATATCGTTGGTACCAGATATGACCAAAGCAAATTCATCACCGCCAAGGCGATAAAATGTATCTTGTTGACGCGCTAGTTTGTTTAAGCGCATAGCGAGTTTTGCAAGCAGGGTATCACCAAGCTGGTGTCCAAGAGAATCGTTGATTTTTTTGAAGTTGTCTAAATCAAAAACCAAAAGGGCGTGGTGCGTGCCTTGCTGTGAAAGTTTTTGTAGGTTAGTAAAAAATAGATTCCGGTTGGGTAAACCTGTGGTGCGATCGCGGTTAGATAAATTATGAAGCTGTGATTCAGCTTTTTTGCGCTCTGTTAAATCTGAATATACCACCACATAGTTACTAATTTGACCATGGTTATTTTTAATTTCATCTATGGTAATTTCAATGGGAAGTAGCACATCAGCCGCGTTTCGAAGCTTTAATTCTTCTTGCCAGTGTTCCGTTTGACTGAGCTGCGATTTTACTTGCGTAACAAATTTGTTGTCGTAGCCAGGTAAGTTAAAAGGCTTATTGATATAGTGCTCACGTTGTCCCCCAAATAATTTTAGATAGCTGGGGTTGAGATCAACTAAGTTATAGTCTTTGTCATATATTGCAATGGCATCCGTAAGGGATTCAACGCACTTAGCGAATAAATTAAGCCTTTCTTCCGTGCTCTTGAAGTGGCCAATATCTCGAACCGTACCTGTCATTCTAAGTGGATTTAGGTTCGTGTCTTTTTCAATGATTTTACCTCTATCTAAAACCCAATGATATTGTCCTAACTCATCCCTAATACGATAGCTGGCTTCAAAAAATGGGGTTTTTTCCGCGAAATGTTGCTTCATTAACTTTTCAACAATTAACAGATCCTGAGGATGGATCCGATGCTGATTGGGAATGATGTTACCTGGTTTTGCTGAGTTCATCCCATATTTGTCATTTATCCGAACAATCTCACCAGATTGGATATTCCAATCCCATAGCGTATCACCGCTACCTTCTATGGTACTTTTAAATCGTTGTTCGGTATGTTTTAGTTCAATGGTGGACTTCTTTAGTTGATGATTAGACCAGACTAAATAAGGGATACTGAGCAGTGCAAGAATAAAAGGGATGAGCCAAGCAAGTTGAGCATACGTCAATACACTAATGTCACTGGCGACCGCAGTAAACGGTGTAAGAGTGAATAGTATTGTACTGATTATTATTGTTTTTATTTGTTTGCTCATAAAATGCGTAACTCATCATTGCGATCTCTAATCTAAATCAAGCCCGCGTAGTAGTCAAAAAGAAAACGTTGATTAAGGTAAAATTCAGGTTGATTCTGCTTTTTAACATTAGATAAACAAAACTTTGGATGAAATTCATTACGATAGAGGATTAATGCGCACACTTTATTGCATAAAATGTACGCTTCGAGGTGCCGAATAAATGAGAAAAGTCACAGTAAGTAAGTCAACAAAGCCCTAGTTACATTGTAAAACTAACCTTGGAGAGTCTGGTTTGAGCATATTATCAACATAAGCAACCACATCTGAGCGCTCCAAGTTGTCTAAAGCTGCAATTAACCGGCATTGCATATCAAATTGGTGGAAGTCATTAGTGATCGAGATCCACAATCGCTGTGCCCTTAATCGTAGATTTTTATCTTTTTCAGAGATTTGTAATAGTAAGCTCTCTTTTGAACGTTGCCAGCTAGCTTCGTCACACTCTCGCAGCTGTTTAGCAAACGTTTTTAAAAACGAGCTATGTCTAGTAAGTAGGTGCTCACTATTGAAGTTTGGTGATTGAATATAAAACGCCACACCTGCACGGGTATTAAAGGGGGCATAGCCTGCACCAACTAAGTAACCAAGTTGTTCTTTTGTTCTTAATTGCTCAAAGTAATCTTGATTTAGTAAGTTGTTGATCGCCATCAAGGTTACTTTTTCTTCTACGGAATTAGTTTGTGATTGAAAATATTCAATGAAGGCATGATCGTTCCCTTCACGTTGAATTTGTATACCCTCAACACGGTTAATCTCATTAAGTGGACGTTTTAAGTCATCCAGAATTTCACTATTGGAAAATAGCCCATGAACAGAAGTTTTTAGTTTTTCTGCATGGCGACGTTGCCAGTTGCCATGCATAAACGCTTTTACGTGAATGGCAGAGAAAAACTGCTTTCGAAACAATTGAAACTCATTGAAGCTTGCACTTTTTAAAGCGATGGCTAGGTCTTCAGGGCTTGGGTTCCATGGCATTAAATGTGCTCCAAGGCGGCTGAAGAGTTCACTCACAGGTTTGTTTTTATTATGATTTTTCCAGTGCCGAATAAGCTGCTTTTTGTACTCGGCAAAGCGGGCTGCATGGATAGGTTGATGAAGCAAAGCTTCAACTAACTCAAGCACTAACGTGATCTGATTACCTGTTAGCCCCGCAGTGTGTAATGTTAACCCACCTTGATGAGAGTTGATGTGATAACTGAGCCCAGCGAGTTCAGCACTGTAAAATCGTTCAGCGACGGCATCCATAAAAAGGTCTGCAAATAGTCTCGAAAGCGCCATATGCTTGTGGCAGGTCACTGACGGTGCAGAGTCTATTTCGAGATAGAAATGTCCTTTTGTAACCCTAAAGGTGGTATCTTGTTTAAACCAAAACTCAAACCCTGGTTGGTCGGCTAATCGAACGGGTTTGTCTTGCTCGTATTCCACAGCATGAAGTGGGTTTTTAGCACTGAGGTATGGATTAATCGAAGGCAGTGACATTTGAGGCAATGGCATATGCACATTATATAGTGATTCAATCCATTCTTTCGCAATCGTGGTGACGCTGTAGGGGGTGTTGTACCACTTTGCCTTGTGACTGACTTCAACATCAGGGTGGATCAGCACTAACCGCATGTTTGTTGGACACAAATACGAGAGTAGCTTTTCATGATGCGCTTGACTGAAGCCGTCCATACGATAATCACCGTATAAGAAGTCCGCTTCAGAGTAATGATGCATGTTAACGCTAATTGAGTTAACCCAATCTAGCATGCGTCCTACTTCTTGGTTATCGAATGCAATATCTAATAATGTACTTTTATCCTGGTAAAGGCGTGGTAGTGCAGCGGTGTTTTGTTTGATTAATGCCAAATATTCGAACAGCATTTCAACGATGTCTTCATAGTACTCTATTCCCTCATCGGTGAGTGCAAAGCTGATGTTGAAATCACGAAAATTACTACCTGTGATCCCACCGCCTGCAGACAAGGCGTTGATCCACCCTTGGGATTTTAAAATGGAATATAACGATCCCTTTCCCTCGTAACCCAATAAGTGTGCCAGAAAGCTAACGCTTTTGTGTTTGTATAGATCTTCAGGGTTCGGCATTGCAAAACTCACAATAAGCTTCTGCATGTGCTTGCGCGGCTTTATTTGTAACTCGAGTTGTAAGTCACTCTGACGGTACATTGGTACTTGTATGGCTTGTTTTTGCTCATGTGAGCCAACAATATTACCAAAAGGAAGGCTATATTGTTTTAAGGTTGCTAATGGTTGAGGGGCAGCAATAACAAGCGTCATCCATTGTGCTTGATAGTGCGCATTAAAAAATGCCCTGAGTTCGGACGCGATATTATCCCCTCGGTCAGCTAGCGTATCTCGGGTACCAACTGAAAACTTAGCGAAAGGGTGGGCTGGATTGATGGTTTCTTTATGTACCTGATAAATACGGCGGCCATCGTCTTTGATTTTCATTTTGAATTCAGCGTCAATGGCTTCACGTTCCTTTTCTGTATCACCTTCACTTAATAAAGGAGACACAAAAAACTGACTAAAGCGCTCTAAGGCTTCTTCTAATCGCTCCGCATCGCAGTCGAAATAATAGCTAGAGTGCTCGGTTCCTGTCCAGGCATTGCTCTGACCGCCATATTGGCTAATAAACTGAGAAAAGCCACCCGAGTCAGGGTGCTCAATAGTTCCGAGAAATAGCATATGCTCTAAAAAGTGAGCCATACCTTGACGGTCTTCAGGGTCATCAAAATGGCCAACATTAACTGTTAACGATACGGCACTCTTGGCTGTTGACTCATCATTAATCAACAAAACTCTAAGACCATTGTCCAGTGTTAAGAATTGGTACTGCCGACTATCATTATTACTCAGTTTCAATATGCTGCTGCCGATAAATTAGTTAAAAGAAAGGTGAAGGTGATGCAAATTTCATTTCATGTTAATCCTTCATTTGTTTTAATATAGCGAACAAACTGGCTAGATAGCTACTGGTTTCAAGAAAATAATGTTAGCCATCCTAACGTTGGCATTGTTTAGACCAAGGTTTAAGTAGTGGTCTAGAGAAATATATTTTACAGAGTCATCAGGCCTAGCTGTATTAACTAACACAAAAGCGAAAGAAGAGCATGCTTTGTGTTAAAAGACGCCGAAACTGAAACGGGTATGGTGCAAGTGTTAATACGTATAAATGTAGAGTAGTGCAGAAAAGGTGCTAAATAGTATGAAGACTATCTTGATTATGCGTCATGGTGAAGCGCAAGCTATGCAGGCTGATGATGCCAGTAGGGCGCTGACACAGCTAGGTTTAAAACAAGCAAAAGACATGGGGCAATGGCTGGAACAGCACTTTAAGATTGATGCGGCCTTGGTTAGTCCATATACACGAGCCCAGCAAACGGCCGAGCAGGTATTTTCCTTCCAGTCGCCGCAATTTGTTGAAACCTGTGCAGACATTGTTCCCAGTGGTTCTGCAAACACAGCTACAGACTATCTCGAAACACTCATATCCATGCACCCAGAACATCAGACTTGGCTATTGGTCGCACATATGCCGATAGTCAGCTACCTTGTTGACTGTTTGTGTCCTGACACTATGCCTATCTTTTCTACCGCAGCGGTCGCTGTGCTGGAGTATAATGAAGAAACAGGTCGAGCAGAATTCATTTCCATGCAGTTGCCATAGCAAGGCGATTTGTCACTGACACCGAAAAGTTAGCAATAATCGGTCTAATGTCCTCTTTTTAATTTATATTGAACTTTATCATAACGGCAGTGTCGTAGTATTGGCACTGCATAGTACCCGTTTGGTCAATATATTTTGTTTGGGCGCAAACTATATTGTACAAGTAACCTGCATAGTCTCGACCGCTATGTTATGGTTCTGTTATGGGTAAAGTTATTTTTTAGAACTAGCATTGCTTTAATTTAAAAGGACAAATGTCCTTATTTTTTGGTTTTTTGTTGCTAAATGTTGTAAACTGTCAGCTAACATCGCTAAAAGTTGCAAAAAAATTGATTTTTTAGTCCGGTTTAACAAGCAAAGTAGAATTTACCTGCTATAATTACCGCCGTCTCGTTCAGCCTTGCAAAGTTGTATCGCACTCTCGACTGCAAGGTCCGCGTTATCTTATTTGAATCGCGAAAAATTGAACGTTCACGCCAAAGTGAAACGGCGCCCAAATTTAAACCGTTGAACAAAGAGTGCACTAAAAGGTCGAAAACCAACATGAAAGCAATGAAAAGATCCACGTTAGCTACGCTTATTAATGCTACGTTGTTCTCTGCTGTGGCAGGTACTTCATTCTCTGCACTTGCTGAAGAAGAGCAAGCCAAGTCTAATCAATTAGAAGTTATCCAAATTACTGCTCGTAAACGTGTAGAAAATGCACAGGAAGTTCCTGTGTCAGTGTCTGCGCTGCAAGGAGATAATTTGAATGCTTACAGCTCCGCGGGTATGGACATTCGCTTTATGAACGCCAAGATCCCGAGCTTATCGGTAGAATCTTCATTTGGCCGTACTTTCCCACGATTTTATGTCCGTGGTTTAGGAAATACAGATTTCGATCTGAATGCTTCACAACCTGTGTCTTTGGTTGTCGATGAAGTTGTTCAAGAAAACCCAATCTTAAAAGGTTTCCCTGTATTTGATATTGCTCGTATCGAAGTATTACGTGGCCCACAAGGTACCTTGTTTGGTCGTAACACACCTGCGGGTCTAGTGAAGTTTGATACAGTAAAACCAAGCCAAGAATTTGATGGCTATGCAGCGCTTTCGTATGGCAGCCGTGGTGCTGTTGACTTTGAAGGTGCTGTTGGTGGCTCGGTAACTGACCGCTTATCTACTCGTATTTCTGCATTATGGCAGGAGCAAGAAGATTATATCGATGTTAAAGCACCTGGCTTTGAACAAAATGACGTCCTAGGTGGATATAGTGAGCAAGCGGTACGTTTACAGTTTTTATATGAAGGTGATGATTTCACCGGCCTCCTAAACTACCACTACCGAGACCTTGATGGTCGTCCAATTGCATTTCGTGCTAACTTAATCGAAGCAGGCTCAAATAATATTAACCCGCTTTACGACAATGACGTTGTTTATCATGATGCTGCATCTCGTTCGACACAACAAGTTGAAACACAAGGTCTAAGTTTAAAACTTGAGTGGGATCTCCCGGAACACACAGTGACTTCGATCACGGCATGGGAAAGTGCAGAAATCTACTCTCGTGCAGATGTTGATGGTGGCTATGGTGCCAATCTTGATTTCGTTGGATACCAAGGGCCAGGCTTAATACCGTTTGCTTCTGAAACTGCTGATGTTATTCCAGATCATAATCAGTATACACAAGAGCTTCGCTTATCAAGTAACTTCTCTGGTGACTATAACTATCAAGTTGGTCTTTTCTTATATGAAGAAGATCTCACTATTGAAAGTTACAGCTTTGATACATTCGCGTATGATCAAGGCTTAGGCCAGTATGGCGCGCAAAATGGCTACGCCTATCAAGATCAAGACACGTCAGCGTGGGCGATATTTGGTTCATTCGACTACACGGTTTCGGATGACTTAAAAGTAACAGCTGGCCTACGTTACTCTGATGATGAAAAAGAGTTTTACGCTAAGCGTACTAAAAACCCAACGCCTTGGAATGGTTCACCAGACGTACTTGACGATACTGCCAACCCAAGTGATAGTCATGTGAGTTGGGATTTAAGTGCGACATACAAACTGACTGACGATGTTAACTTATTTGGTCGCATTGCAAATGGCTTCCGTGCACCAAGTGTTCAGGGTCGTATCTTATTTGGTGATGAAGTAACAGTTGCTGAATCAGAAACAACTAATTCAATCGAAGCGGGTATTAAATCTGACGTGTTAGATGGCCAAGGCCGTGTAAACGCTACGGTTTTCTACTATCAAATGGATGACCAGCAGCTTACCGCTGTGGGTGGTGGCGCTAACTTTAACCGCCTTATCAACACTGACAAAACCACAGGATACGGCTTTGAGTTGGATACTGAGTGGGTACTAACTGACGAACTAAATGCTACCTTTAACTTGAGCTACAACAATACCGAGCTAGAGGATGATAGTTTAGCTGTTGCGGTTTGTGCACAGTGTACGGTAACTGATCCAACTTATATGGTAAATGGAGCGAATGGCCCTGAAGCTCGTGCTATTTTGGATGGTAACAGCTTACCTCATGCACCAGAGTGGATTGCTAACGCGACCCTTCGCTACACGAAAGAGTTAGAAGGTGGTGAGTTCTTTGTATATGGTGATATGTCTTACCGTAGCGAGATCGATTTCTTCTTGTACAAATCGGTAGAGTTTGAAGGTGAAGCTTTATTTGAAACTGGTTTACGTACAGGCTATATGTGGTTCTCTGGTGATAATGAATACGAAGTATCAGCGTTTGTTCGTAACTTATTTGACGAGCAAGTTGTTATTGGTGGTGTAGATTTTAACAATAACACGGGTATGCTGAATGAAGCGCGCTTCATTGGAGCTGAATTCAAAGTGAAATTCTTCTAATTCATGCTACAGTGATTATAATAGAATAACTAAAGCCCGCATTAAGCGGGCTTTTTTAATGAAATTTTTATGATAGGAGTGGATATGTCAGGTTTTTGGAACTATCGAGTGATATATTGTGAAGCGACCAAAGAAGAGGCGGCTTTATATCAGATCCATGAGGTAGAATATAATCTCAACGGTAAAGTTACGAACTGGTCTGAAACAGGCGCAGCACCTTTTGGGCGTACATTAGAAGAGCTACAAGCAGATGCAGAGCGACTCAAGTCAGCATTTGATAAACCAATTCTAAAAGTAATTCGACAGCCACGTGGGTATACCTTAGTAGAAGTTGAAACAGGCGAAGAAGCCACTGCTGAGCCACCTGCGGGTCTAAACAGCTAAATAATCTATTAGGAGTGTTGTGATGCGCTATCAGGCAGTTTTATTTGACTTTGACGGCACACTGGTTGACTCAGAAGCACTCCATTATCAAAGTTGGATGACAGTACTTGCTCAGGACAATATTCATTATACTGAGTTGGAGTTTTGTGATGAGTTCTCAGGTGTACCAACATTAAAAGCAGCTCAGACGCTGAAATTACGGCATCAACTTCAGCCATCACCTCAAGCTTTGTGCGATCATAAAAATCGTATATTTGTGGCTCGGGCAGCAACTGTTTTCCCCAAGTTGATGCCTTATGCGAAACAAATACTTGAACTTACCGCTAAACAGGTGCCTATTGCACTTGTGACAGGAAGCAGCAAAGCCGAAGCACTTCCCGTGCTGGATCACTATCAACTCTTAGGGCTGTTTTCAGTGATAATTTGCAAAGATGATGTTACGCAGCCAAAGCCCCATCCAGAGCCATATAACAAGGCACTTAGTGTATTAAATATAGCGCCGCATCAGGCTGTTGCAATCGAGGACACTTATACTGGGCTTACGTCAGCCAAAGAAGCCGGGGTAACTGCGGTCGTGGTACCAAACGTACATTCACGTAAGCAAGATTTTATTCATGCTGATCATTTGTTTACCGACTTAGAAGCGGTATTTAAATGGCTCAGTGCTAGCGAGTAAACCGGCTCAATAGGTTGTGAGTCTAAATTTACTCTGACTCGGTTTTACAAACGCCAAGTTATATGTAATCTTTAAATTAGAAATGCCAACACCATAAAGTAAATTAAGGGTGTGAAGTACCCTGTGGCGTCAGGTGTGCTCCTTCAGATTGGGCAAGAATTACGGCTAATTGGTTTAAGGGGCTACTTTGAGCTTTTTCGCCTAGAATTATGTGTTTACTGTAGTAAGTGAACTTAACTTAATATCCACTGCAAAGGAATGTGCTATGAGATGTTACCTATACGTACTATTTTTCCTATTTTGTTTTTCTCAATATATACATGGAAGTGAAGTCCATAAAAAAATCCAACTTGCTTCGATATATCAAGGTGATGAGGATATCTCTGCATACCTGGTAAGTGAAAAGTTTGATGGAGTTCGAGCCATTTGGAATGGTCATCAACTACTTACTCGTGGTGGTCATGTCATTAATGCGCCAAAGTGGTTTACCCAAAAGTTACCGAGCGTTTGGTTAGACGGTGAGTTGTGGGCAGGGTATAACAACTTTGCATTTGTTAGTGCAGTAGCTAGGCGACACGCCCCAAATGAGGAGCATTGGCGTCAAGTTACCTATTATGTGTTTGATGCGCCAGATCCTAAAGAGGAATTTCAAAAGCGGCACGAGCGCTATGTTAAGCTAATAAACGATATTCAAGTGGCACATGTTAAGCCAGTTGAACAAAACGTGTTTACTTCTATTGAAATGCTAAACGACTATTATCATGGCGTGTTAAAACGCGGTGGTGAAGGGGTTATATTACACTCGAAAACAGCAAAACATGAAGATGGGCGAACGAAAAATCTATTGAAATACAAACCTCACTTGGATGATGAGGCGATAGTGATTAAACATCTACCTGGTAAGGGAAAATATCGAGGGATGATGGGGGCTTTGTTAGTGAGAGATGCTAATGGAAATGAATTTAGAATAGGGTCAGGCTTTAGTGACGAGCAAAGGGCATCGCCGCCTCCAATAGGCAGTCAAGTGACGTATCGATATCAAGGCTTTACAAAGTTTGGTAAGCCCCGTTTTGCACGCTTTTTAAGAGTGAGACCAGTTATAACACCATGAAATATGGTGGTATTTGTGGCATAACAGATAGTAGAAAATAGTAGGGAAGATAGCGAGGGTAGCTCGCTATCAAAGCAGTTGGCTTATTCTGCGCGGCCCATAAATTTAGACTCAGCAGTATTGATCTTAATCTTGTCACCACTAGAAATGTGCTCAGGAACCTGAACAACAAGACCTGTAGTCAGTGTTGCGGGCTTCGTTCTTGCACTCGCAGAGGCACCTTTGATGGAAGGAGAAGTATCTTCAATTACAAGCTCTACACTTGAAGGTAAGTCGATAGAAACTGGCATACCTTGCACCACAACAACAGACAAACCTTTGGTTGACTCATCAATAAACAACAGTTGCTCTGAAATAGAGTCTTTGTTTAAGTGGTAAGGGGTGTAGTCTTCTTCGTCCATAAATACGTATTCGTCACCATCAACGTACGATAGCATTGCAGGACGGCGATTTAGGTCGGCTAAAGTTAGCATTTCTTCCGCTTTGAAGGTTTCATCGACTTTTGAGTTATCTACAACATCGTACATACGCATGCGGTACAGGCTTCCACCAGCACGACCTTGTGGTACTGAACGTTCAATATCACGAACAATCATTACACGACCATTGTACTCGATCGCGGCATGTTTTTTTATTTCACTTGCCTTTGGCATAGCTTGCTTCCTAATACAAATAAAGTTGGCACAATATAATCATTTTTCGACATTTTGGCGAGGTTCAAAGCGGTCTGAAAACCTTAAATACCGTATAAAGTTTTCATGTCCGCGTACTTTACGCCAAAGTGCTGATCAAACCAGCGGTTAATATAGTCGTGTTTTGGTTCTAGTTTTGCGCATCGTAAAATATTTTCACCCTTATTGGTACCAAGTGCCTGACCACAGTAGTTTTGCTTCCAAGTTAGAGTTAAATCTTGAGAAAACTGCTCAATTAATCCATCTAAAGTCTTTTCAGTGATGTGAGCAAGGTTAAGAAAATCCGGAGATAGCGGTGTAATATCAAGCTGCTCAAAATCAGCCTGATGTGAGCGAGTTTTGTTTTGTTTGCTATCGCTGGCATTCCCTTTGATATAACGACTAGCTAAATTGGCTTCATAGCTAATATTAATGTCAAATTTCTCATCATAGACAGTGACTGGGTATGCAAACTCTCTGGTGACTTCGGTGGTGTGGGTTTTATCGGGATTATTAGGATCTGTGCGCTCAACTTCCTGCTGATAGTGTTTTCGTTGAATATGTTGATTACTGACACGATAATAATCGGCGTCAGCATACAATGTTAACGAGAGCTGTTGAGCCCCTTGATTGTAAAACCACAGGCTATTATTGAAAGTTGCATTAAGGTCAGAAATAAAAGCGCCATATTGTCCTTTAATGGAATTGCCAAACCGTAGACCAATATCAATACGTTCACGTATATTCATTGCAAAATAACGACTGTTGTCTTGCTTATCTACCGTCAAACGTTTTGGGGTTTGCCATGCTAAACAGTACTTTTCAGTGAAGCTTTTTAAATAGAAGCGTTGTCCGCTGACCTGCTTTGCGAGCGTATTGCACTTCTTTTTTGCTTGGGTGCTTAGCGTGTCATAATAGCTGCTCATGGCGCTTGCTAATTGCGCGTTACTGATCAAATGACGGTGGTTGTGTTCAAATAACTTAAACCTGTCTGGGTGGGGCGTGTTAGACAATGAACTGGCTTCGTCAAGTAGCCACTGCCTGGCGTAATCAAGTTCTTCTCTTTGGGTGTTCGCCATTGCGCCATTTGGCTTCATTTGCCACTCTGCTTGATTTCTCACAATTTCTTCTAGTCTGGTAGCTGCGGCAGTATAATTATTCGCCAAGCGTAGCATGCGAACATCAATCAATCCTTTGTCTATAAGCTTATCTCTAGCGAGTGTTAAACCTTGCTTTGCTTCAAGATCTTCAGGATCTTCTTCTAGAGCTTGTGAATAGTACTCCGCCGCTTGGCGGTACATTCCCGCTTCGTAAAGTTTATTGCCTTTATAAACCAGCGATTTACAGCCGCTGATAGCTGCTAATATCGCAATGATGATGGCGGTTTTTTTGATCATAATATCATTCCATTCACGCAAAAAGTTCCATAAGCACAGTTGTTTATTTTGGTATCTACTGAGTCGGTATACAGACAGCCTGCTCCCAACTTCTTACCACTTAATAATACAGGGTTCTGGCGAAATCTACATCATTGAATTGTTAAGATTTTGTTTTGTCGAAACGTTTTTTTGTGGTCAAAATAACCTCAATCGACAAAGGTCGCTAGTTGTTAACATATAGCCGAAACGAAAAGCAGAGAAGGGGGTGAGTATTATGGTGTTGGTTTGTTGTCCTTTTGACTGGTTTCGACGCCCATCCATGGGCTACGACATACTTTTCTTTGATGCCTAAAGAGTTGTTGCGCGAAAGAAAGGGCACTCCCCACATCACATGGACTCCTCAGTAAATTGCCAATATGAACGTCACCGTGGTGTTGTTTTATTGCCCTCCTGACTGGCTTCGACTTACTTTTCTTTGAGGCCCAAAGAACAAGTAAGTAAAAGAAAGGGCACTCCCAGCATCACACTGACTCCTCAAGTAAATTGCCAATATGAACGTCACCGCTGTGTAAGGGACATCCCTGTCCCAGCTTTTCACGCATCCATGCGTTGAAATGACTCATTGGCAATTTACTTTCGGGTATGATGAGGGAGGAAAACGGTGCTGAGAGCTTTTTTGGTGCTTGCTGGCAAATTTGTTGCTTTTGAGAGAAAAACTAGAACTCGCAGTCAATACCACACCAGAAAAACGTAACAGCTCGGCGGGTAAACCACCTGCCACAAAACGATTTAGACTGTGAGTTAGGAGGCTACGCTGATAGTTTTTGTAACCCTTGCAAACAGCTTCACCGTAAAAATTGTAGACGATCTCACAAGCAACTTATTCTCCCCTCCATCACACCCGAAAAACATAAGTTGATATGCAATGTGCCGACAGGATGGCGGCCAAGTCTTGTCAGGCATAAGGACGTGCCTTACAAGACGGTTGCACTATATCGGCTTAGGGTTTGAGGATTGAGTGTGATGCTGGGGCGACGTTTTCTTGGTTCGTTCTTTTGCGTCGTTTCAAAAGAATGAACGAGGAGCGCATGGATGCGCTTTGATATTAAACATGGAGGTTTATGTTGCTAACGGCTGGTAGCTCGAAATTTATCGTAAAGTCAGCCCGTCCTCCTGACAGGTTTCGACGCCCATCCATGGGCTACAACTATCTTTTCTTTGCTTGCCCAAAGAAAAGGTAGCAAAAGAAAGGGCACTCCCGACATCACACTGACTCCTCAAGTAAATTGCCAATATGAACGTCACCGCTGTGTAAGGGACATCCCTGTCCCTGTCACAGCTTTTCACGCATCCACGCGTTGAAATGACTCATTGGCTCTTTACTTTCGGGTGTGATGAGGGAGGAAAACGGTGCTGAAAGCTTTTTTGGTGCTTGTAGGAAAATTAGCTGCTTCAGGAGATAAAACCAGAACTAACAATCAGCGTTACTTTCCTCTCTTCATCGCACCCGAAAAACATACTTCTCGGCGGGTAAACCGCCTCCCACAAAACTATTTGTACTGTGAGATCGGAGCCGCAATTTTTTGAGCTTGTAAACTACTCTATCGCTAATAATAAAGTGAAAATTCCACAGGCAACTTATTCCCCCCTCCATCACACCCGCAAAGCATAAGTTGATATGCAATGTGCCGACAGGATGTCGGCCAAGTCTTGTCTGGCACAAGGACGTGCCTTACAAGACGGTTGCACTATATCGGCTTAGGGTTTTAGGATTGAGTGTGATGCTGGGGCGACGTTTTCTTGGTTCGTTCTTTTTCGTCGTTTAAAAAGAATGAACGAGGAGCGCATGGATGCGCTTTGATATAAGCCAAGGAGGGTATGCTTGATTAGGATTGCTGTGTAAAACCAAGTACTTAACATGCTTAATTGCTCAGGCTAGCGGCCTCTGTGCGCTAAAAAATTATAATTGCTTATTAAGGTAAATTTAGGTGTAATGAATACATAATGAGCGCTGAGCAATGCAGGGAAAGCTTACATAACACTAGCTAAACTGAATACACTAGCTAGGTGAGCTAGAGCCTCCAAAAAGGCTATTTTTTCTAAGTAAGCCATAGCATAAACAACACCAACTCTGAGACATCGAGCGGGTAGCGGCTCAGTCCAACAAGCGATTATGCAACACAAACTGCGTGTCGCATAAATACTAAAGTGTTAGTTGCCCGAAATAATTGAGAGGATGTTGCATGGATTGGAGTACATTTGGTTCCGCTGTCGCGGGTGCTGTTGTAGGAGGGTTTCTTGCCGGTTACTTTTCGTTAAAAGCTACGCAGAAATCGCACGAGAATCAAGTTAAGCATTCCGAAGAAAATGAAGAGAAAATAATTTCGGGCCTGCTTCAAGCTATACACGATGAGATCGAAACTGTATTTGAAAGGTACCAAGAATCCATGGGGGCGAGATTAGAATCGCTTGATGATGGTCACGGCCTTGCATACTACTATCCTCTTGTTAGCGACTTCTTTAACGTATACAACGGCAATAGCTTTCTAATTGGGCGTATACCAAACAATGACTTAAGAAAGCAGATCGTAAGAACATACACTCTTGCCAAGGGTATGATTGACTCCTATCGCATGAATAACGATCTGGTTTCAAAATGGGAGTTTTCCGAAAAACTGTACGCTGAATCCCAACTAGAAGTACATAAAAATCAAGCTATCGCACATTATTCAGCGCTTGTTGATTACGCTAAAATCTTAAAGGATTCCCACAAAACCCTTAAGCAAGAAGTTTCTGCGTTGCTTAGAGAACTAAGGAAAAACGGCGTTCTAAATGAAAAAAACAACTAACAAGGCAATTAAAAATCGCCCACTAAAAGCGTGGGCTGGACTCGCTACCGCTCGCCTTTTATTGCGACGTTAATTCAAAGAGAATTTAAGTGAAATTTCCAGAACTAGAAACATCTCGGTTAATTCTTAATAAACTATCAAGAGATGACAGTCTTGCTTTGTTAGCTATTTTTTCCGACGAAAACGTGGTTAAGTTTTACGATATTGAAGCATATAAAACTGAAGCGCAATCGTTAGCGTTGATAGATTTTTTCAATAGCCGTTTCGCCGAAAATATGGGTATTCGCTGGGCCATTCGACTTAAAGACTCAGGAAAGCTTATAGGTACTTGTGGTTTCAATTCGTGGAATCCAAAAATGAAAAATGCAGGGTTAGGGTACGAGCTATCTTCTTTTTATTGGGGGCTTGGGTATGCTTCCGAAGCGATAAGTAAAATCATTGAACTGGCCTTTTCAGTAGACACACCTTTTCACGAATTATATAGAATTCAGGGTGATACCATGATTGGGAATATTGCTTCTGAATCAATTTTGAAAAAGCTTGGCTTTAAAGAAGAGGGAATTCGGCGTGCCAGTGGTTACTGGAAAGGTGAGTTTCATGATCTGAAGTGCTTTGGTTTAATCAAGCCCGAATTCATAGAAATATAACAAGTACGTTATCAGTTGATTTTGCACCTTCACTCTTAAGACGTCCCCTAATAACTTCTCAAACGAGCTAAGACTTCTAATACCAGCAAAAACATTTTGCGCTTCTAGCAAGGTGCTAACACTATTCTTTTCTGATACACAGACAATCGGGTTTGATTAAATCTGATTAATCAAACCCGAAAGATAAAGCTAACTCTTGTTAAATCAAGATAAGGTTACCGAGTTAACTTATCTTGGGTTTTGGTATCAAAGTCGCTGGCGTCATGTCTTTCATGCAGTTGTTCATGAGGCTCTCCCCACGTTCGGTTGACCATCTTTCCACGCTTCACGGCTTCTCTTGATGCAATTTCACCTGCCCAGCGGATCACGTGCTCATAGCCATTGACGTCTAGAAATTCAGCAGCATCATAAAGGTGGCCTTGAGCGAGTACACCGTACCACGGCCAAATTGCTATATCCGCTATGGTATATTCATCACCGCAGATATACCGCCTAGTCGCTAGGTGCTGATTGAGTAAGTCTAGTTGGCGCTTGACCTCCATGGTATAGCGGTTAATGGGGTATTCGTAATGTTCTGGCGCATAAGCATAAAAATGGCCAAACCCACCTCCAAGTAAAGGGGCAGCTCCCATTTGCCAAAATAACCAATTTAAGCATTCTGTTCTTTTGGCTGCGTCTTGAGGTATGAATTTTTGGAACTTTTCAGCTAAGTAAAGCAAGATTGAGCCCGACTCAAATACCTTGGTTGGTTCATCTGTGCTGGTATCGAGTAAAGCTGGGATCTTAGAGTTAGGGTTAAGTGCAACGAATCCTGAGCTAAACTGCTCACCTTCCATTATATCAATTAAAAAAGCATCGTATTCGGCTTCTTTAACGCCTGCGGCAAGTAATTCTTCAAGTAAAACTGTCACTTTTACGCCATTTGGTGTGGCAAGAGAGTAGAGCTGTAGAGGATGTTTGCCTTGCGGTAGGGACTTTTCAAATCTCGCGCCTGCGGTGGGGCGGTTAATATTAGCAAATTTACTGCCATCACCACTTTGCCATGGCCATTGCCAAACCTTTGGTGGGGTATAACCCGTTTTACTCATTTGATGAACTCCTTCTGTGACTGTCCTTATTGATTATAGAGCTTAGAAGTGAAATGAAAATGAACAAGCTCCTTTTGTAAAGTGCTGAGTAATACCAATTTGACTTAATACATTGTTCAATGTGAAGGAGTCAACCTGACGTTAACAGCGTTACAAATTTCTTATTTAGAACAAATGAATAGCAAAATTTTTGCCTTGCCTACAGGGCGTAGGTACCTCGGCGTGAGCAGGACGCGGAAGCGGTGTTATCGATAAGATTTTCTCGTCTCAAAATAGACCACTTAATTAAGATAGTTGACATAATTTAAAGTAATAACAAGATTAAAAGACAAAAAAATGCCGATCTATGATCGGCATTGTCGAATTGGTTGGGAGTTAAAACACCACAGTTTGGGTTGTCGAGCTGGTTGTTTTACTACCTTGCTCACATATTGAGTAGCTATGATACCGCTACCTTTAACACTGATGCTGTCTGTGTAGCTATTATCGTTGCTAGTTGTGACAATTTTACTACCATCGCGATAAATATCGACTTTTAACATACCTACACCACTCCAGTTTAGGTCTACATGGTGGCTGCCTTTTTATTTGTAATCGGAAGCGATAATACCAATTAGCCTTGATACTTGCTCAATTTGAAGGAGTCAATCTGACACTAACTGCGTTAAAAATTTATTATTTAGAACAATCTAATAAGAAATTTTTGCCTTGCCTATATGGATGTAGGTACCTTAGCGATAGCTGGGCGCGGTAGCGGAGTTATCAACAAGATTTTTCGCCTCAAAATAGACCACTTAATAAAAATAATAGGTATAACTTTCTCACCACCAACATCCGGATAAACTCACTGGGTAGTATATGTGGCTGCTACTGCGTGACTACCATTAAGTGGCGCTATGAAGCTGGTGGCGGTATTTAGTTACCAATAGCACTAAAAAAGGCAGCGCGAGTAAAAGGTGCATTGCTAGTTGAATTGGTGCTTCTAATGCTAAAGGTTGACTCATTGTCGCAAGTAACCCCGCACCACTCATTTGTAATACGCCAATAAGAGCAGAAGCTGTACCTGCTTGCTTGGCAAACCCTGATAGTGCCTTGCCAGCCGCAGCGCCAATAGTAAAAGCAAAACCGATAGATGCTAGGTACATCGGTAATACAAAATGTGCAACGTCAGTTTGTGGCAACAGTAACAAGACAGCACCACTCATACAAAAAATACTTAGTCCAAAGGTAAGGGACTTTTGACTGTTACGTTTAATAAAGTGTGGGGCAATGAAGCTTGCAGCAATACTTAATATTGCATTACCAGTAAACCAAAAGGTAAAGTCAGACACGCTGCCCCCCATTTTTGCCATAATCCAACCGGGCGCTGAAATCACGAACACCAGCATTGCAGCCATACCAAGCATAGTTAGCATCGCGTTGTACACAAAGGTGCTATTATTTAGCATAGGAGTAAAGCGCCTTAGGTCTAGAATATGACCACTGTAATGGGTGTCTTCTGGGCGAGTTTCTTTATAAAGCAAGATGACGAGCAGCAATCCAACTAAAGCAAATCCAGATAAAAAACTAAAATTACTTTGCCAGCCAAACTCAATGGTAAGCCATGCACCTAA
The DNA here is from genome assembly GCF_003934235.1 of Pseudoalteromonas sp. J010. Lineage (NCBI taxonomy): Bacteria > Pseudomonadati > Pseudomonadota > Gammaproteobacteria > Alteromonadales > Pseudoalteromonadaceae > Pseudoalteromonas > Pseudoalteromonas sp. J010. The sequence continues at coordinate 68,363 of NZ_RDBW01000010.1, forward strand.
AATTGGCGCGAGTGCGGGGATAAAACACACAATACCATTTAAATAAGTGATCATCTGGCCGCTACCTTTATGGCCAAAGCTATCTCTGACAATCGCAAAAGCACTAACGAAAGTGGCGCATGCCCCTAGACCCTGTAAAACGCGTGCTACCATCATTAATGACCACGTTGATACCAAGCTTGCCATCACTGCACCAATTGCAAACAAACTTATCCCAATAAGTGCAATCGGCTTACGACCATACTTGTCTGCTAATGGACCTGCGATGAGCTGTCCTAAACCAACCGCTAACATATAAATGCTAACAGTTTGCTGGATCTTGTTTTCCGATACTTGCAGGCTGGTTTGCATATCAACAAAAGCAGGGAGGTAAAGGTCGATACCTAATGGGCAAAAAATCACGAGTAGAGCAAGAATAAAAATTAGGGCTTTTGAATTGGGTGCGGTCATGATGTCTCCTTTTGGCCGCTATTGTATTGCGGAGAATTTGAAAAGACAGGACAAAGCGCCGATTTAGCAAATTTTTAAGATATTTTATTCTTTGTGTATTTTCGGTGGTTGATTAACTGGTCAGATGTGTTAATTTTAAGCAAACTAATATTTTGACTCTACTTATGTCTGCACCACTTCTAAAAATTTATAAAAGAATGAGTTGGTTGCCATTTGGCAAATGGATGTTTAGCAAAGCAGTTTGTCGTAAAGCTCCTTACTTTGGCACCATCAAACCAAAGATAACGTTGCTACAACCTGGAATATGTAAAGCGACAATTAAAAACCGAAAAGCCATCCACAATCACATTGGAACGGTACATGCGATAGCGCAATGCAATCTTGCCGAGCTATGCGCAGGTGTGATGACAGATGCCACAATCAACCACAAGTCACATCGTTGGATCCCAAAAGGGATGACAGTACAATATTTGGCAAAAGCTGAAACTGATCTGCACGCAGTTGCCAAAATTGAATACCCTCGGACATGGGAAGACAAAGAAGAATTAATTGTGCCGGTCGAAGTGTTCAATACCTCTGGGGAAAAGGTATTTCACGCTGATATAAATATGTATATCAGTGCGAAGAAATCCTAATTAACCAAGCATCAGATTCATTATCCCCAGCTCAGGTTAATTATTGGTGGTTTGCGTAGCTGAAGAGTCAATTAATGTCACATTATTGGCTCTTTCGCTGTGGTGAGTGAGCTTACCTTCCACATGCGCGCCAGCTTCAATTGTCAGTGTTTCATGCTCGATATTGCCAAATACTTGTGCACTCGGACGCAGAATTACTTGCTTGGCGTGAATATCCCCCTCGACTTTTCCATGTATGGTCAAATCTGAAGAGTGAATGTTGCCTGTTACGAGACCGGTTGAACCTATGGTGAGCTTATTGACGTTTAAGTTACCTTGTACAGAGCCATCTAGTTGCAATTCTGTTTCACAGGTAATATCGCCAGAAATTTGGGTGGTGTGGGTGATGATAGCTGGGATGCTACTTGGCTGACTTTTAAATGAGTTAAACACGAGTCCTCACTGTCGCAGCGTCAAAACAATAGATGTGATGAAACCTGAATAAGTAGTGAGTTTGCTGATCACTTATTTAAATTTCAGTTTATTTATTGAAAGCGCGAGCGATTTTAATTGGGTTTAAGTGTTTTTTACCTTGGATCACCTCATAGTGCAAGTGAGTAGAGGTACTTCTTCCTGTACTTCCCATCAAAGCAATAACGTCACCCTTGTCTACTTGCTGACCTTTTTTTACTTTGATGGTATGTAGGTGTCCATATCGAGTTGTGATCTCATTAGCATGTTCAATTTCAATAAACTTGCCATAACCACCGTTTTTTCCAGCTCTTTTTACAACACCTGCGGCAGGGGCAACAATATCTGTTTTATGCCACCCAGCTAAATCAATACCTTTATGAAAAGCACGACGCCCTGTTATCGGATCTTTACGAAAACCAAATGCACTGGACACGTAATACTTCTCTTGCTCAACTGGGAGGGTGTCAGGCAATTGTCCTATCATTGTGGATAACTGTGCATAGCTTGTATAGTAATCGATAGTATTGATAAAGCTGGCTTCGACTAAGGCTAAATCAGCTTGAAAGTAGGGACCACCCTGCGCATCTGAAGAGTCTGCAAGTTGCAAACCTACACTATCGATTGAAGCTTTTATTTCTGCTATGTCAGTTGCGTATTTTTGACCAAGAGCGCGGTTCAAGGTTTGTTGTTGCAACAGTAATTTGGCAGCTTGAGGTGCGAAAGTATTGTCATTGTCTGGTGATGCTTCTTTGTCCGTTGAGTGTTCATCTGTCTTGCTATTGCTGGCCGCAAGTTCGGTTGCATCTATTAACGACTCGAGCACATTATGTTGCTGTGATAACTGCGCTAAAGTGTTTTGCTGCTGGGTAATGGTCTGCTCTAATTGTGCCTTTTCATGCTGCCACTTTGCTTGCAACTGAGTGAGATTTTGCTGTCCTTGAGAGAGCTGAATATTGTTGTTATGAAGTTGGATTGCGGCGTTTACAGACCACAGTGCAATTGCAGCGAAAATCATCAACAAACATACTTGAAGCCAAGATGGTAGTACGATCATCTTTACATTGGCGTCTTGACGGACAATCAATTGAGTGGGCTTAAACAGCTTTAGATATAGGCGCTTGAGTACTTGCAACATTCAACCTCAAATTAAATTCAGCGCTACACTCTAACAATTTTTAGTCAAATTTCCAGTTTTTAGAACTAAAAAAAGGCATGAAATAATCATGCCTTTGATTTAAAAGTAAATAAATTTGCGATTAACTCACGGCTAATTGCGATTATTTGGCTGGAAGTATGGTGCCTTCAACAGAGCCGAAGCCAATACGATTATAACCATCAGCTTCACACCAGCCGCGCATAATGACTTTATCACCATCTTCTAAGAACTTACGCTCTTCACCATTTTCTAGAGTGATGGTTTCTTTACCACCACGTGATAGTTCAAGTAATGAGCCTGCCTCTTCGTGCTCTGGGCCTGATTGCGTACCCGAACCTAGCATATCGCCTGGTAAAAAGTTACAGCCATTCACCGTGTGGTGAGTAACCATTTGTGCAACCGTCCAGTAACTATGCTTAAAGCTGGATTCAGACAATTTGCTTGCCTTAGCGCCTTCGCTACGCATTTTTTCAGTCTCAAGTAGTACATCCATACGAATGTCAATAGCACCAGACTCGCGGTTTTGCGTTGACTCTAAGTAATCCAGCGGCTGTGGGTCGTTTTCATCACGGTGCCATTGAGTACGGTATGGTGCCAGAGCCTCTGTGGTTACAACCCAAGGAGAAACCGTTGAGGCAAAGTTTTTCGCAAGGAATGGACCTAATGGTTGATATTCCCAGGCTTGCAAGTCACGTGCAGACCAATCATTGAATAAACAAAAACCAAAAACGTGATCTTCAGCATCTTTAATCGCGATAGAGTCGCCAAGTTCATTACCTTTACCAAGATAAATACCTAGCTCTAGCTCGTAGTCTAGGCGCTTACAAGGACCAAAAGATGGCGTATCCGCATCAGGTGCTTTGGTTTGGCCTTTAGGGCGAGGGAAGGCTTGACCTGAAACACCAATAGATGAAGAACGGCCATGATAACCGATTGGTACCCATTTATAGTTCGGAAGCAGTGGGTTATCAGGACGGAATAGGCTACCTACTGCCGTTGCGTGATAGATAGAGGTATAAAAGTCGGTGTAATCGCCAATGTGGCAAGGTAAAGCGTATTCCACGTCATCTTGAGCAACCAATGCGCCTTCAAGGCTTGATTGCAGCTCAGAGCCTTCACGTAATGCACGAGAAAGCGCAAGTCTTAATGCTGACCAGTACTGCTGGCCCATACCCATAAATTCGTTTAATGCTGGGGCATTTGCCGCTTCTGCAGCCTCTGCTGCATCACCTGAAAGTAGGTTAGCGTCAACAACAGCACCAAGATCTAGTACTTGATCGCCAATCGCAACACCGCCACGAAACTCTTCATTACTATTCTTACGACGAAATACTGCAAAAGGTAAGTTTTGAATGGGGAAATCAGTTCCAGTTGCATTTGCACTAGCTACCCAACTCTTTAACTGGATGTCGTGTGTTTCATTAATTTGAGACATTGCCTTTCCTTTAATTTTGGCTTTCAACTTGAGTTATGGTCAAAAACGAAAAACTCAAGTTGTAATAGCAATTTGATAAACCACAAAAAGCAGCTATCGCTAGCTGCTTTTTAATTAATTTGATAAGTGTGTTTAGATCACGCCACGGCGTTCTTGGTCACGTTCAATCGACTCGAATAACGCTTGGAAGTTACCTTCACCAAAACCACCATCATCAACACGTTGGATCATTTCGATGAAGATTGGGCCGAACAGATTCTTAGTAAAGATCTGTAGTAGGTAGCAGTCTTCGCTTTGGCTATCGACTAAGATTTGGTGTTGCTTGATTTTTTCTTTGTCTTCTTTAACCCATGGTACACGATCAAAGATAGTGTCGTAGTAATGATCTACAATATCGAGAGTTGCAATTGTGCTCTTGTCTAGTTTATCTAATGAGCCAACTAAATCGTCAGTTAAGAACGCTAAATGCTGTACACCTGGACCATTGTACTCATCTAGGTACTCATCAATTTGGTTATTGTTGTCGTCTTTACCTTCGTTGATTGGAATAGAGAAGGTGCCACATGGTGACTTAAGTGCGTATGAAAGTAGCGCGGTTTTTTGACCTTTGATATCAAAATAACGGACTTCGGTAAAGCCAAATACGTCTTTATAGAAGTTAGCCCAGGTTTCCATCGTCCCTTTATAAACATTGTTTGTGAGGTGGTCGATGCGCTTAAAGCCCTTATCAGCAACAATGCTTTGCTCTTCTAGGTCTACAAAGTCTTGCTCGTAGATTGAGCCTTTGTCACCAAAGTTTTCAATGAAATAGATAAGGCTGTCACCAATCCCGTAAATCGCAGGGTATGGTAAGTCTTTGTGTGTTGAATCAGTCGCCGGTTTTGCACCACGCTCTACAGCAGTTTCAAACGCTTTTTGCGCGTTTTCAACACGCCAGCCCATTGAGCAAATTGCAGGGCCATGGCTTTTTGCAAACTCTGCTGAGAAGCCTTCACGCTCGTTATTCAACAGGAAGTGAATATCGTGTTGGTTGTAGTACACGATATCTTTATCTTTAAATTTCTTTAGCTTTGAAAATCCAAAGTCAGTGAATACCTTATCCATATAATCAGCGTCTGGTGTTGCATACTCTGTGAACTCGATGCCGACTAGGCCTAGTGGATTATTTACTTCACTCATTGTTTTACTCCCGTATTAAGCACTGGGTGACTTGTTAGAATTTATGACTGGATAATTAATCAAATTACTGCAAAGGGGAAGTTAAAGGGCGTAAATAGCCATAGCGTACTTTGTAAATTTAGTTGCACAATTGCCATGCAAAAGACACAAAATCGACACAGACGAAGTCAAACTTATTTTTGTTTAAATTTTGAGTGAAAATACCAAAGGAAAAATACGAGGTGTTAAGTATGGCTTTTCTTATATTTTGATTTTACTGGCTTTTATTGTTTTTCTAGATCAAGAGTGTGAGGTGAAGTGTTCTGAACATAAGACTAATTGGAAAGGCGAAATAGGAAAGGCCTGTATTTAAATCTTTACACTTAATGCTGCGAGAGGGGGTAAACCACGCCTGAACAGCGTGGTTTACGGTAAATATTATTGCTTCTCAGCGGATACTTCTAGCTCTTCAGCTAAATAGTGCTCCTGAGTGTGCGGCTCATGATTGCCCTCTGCACCGTGCATCCAGTCAACGAGCTTATTGCTTAGTAGGTACATGAGAACTGCTGATAGTAGAGCGACACCGCCTAAGCCAATGAAAATGCTCATTGCATTGTTCATGGCTTCTTGGCCTTCACCGATGAATGAGCCCACAAGACCAGCTAGCTTGTTCGCAACTGCTGTACATAGGAACCAAATACCCATGAGCAATGACGCTAAACGTAGTGGCGCAAGTTTACTTACCATTGATAAGCCAATTGGTGATAAACACAGCTCACCTAAGGTATGGAATAGGTAGAACAATACCAACCAGATCATGCTGATCTGCAGTGTGCTGCCTGCTTCTGCACCTTCAGTTGCCAGTGCTAACATCATAGTCAAGAAGCCTAACGCAAGGAAAACGAGGCCAATGGCAAACTTAACCGGAGAGTTTGGCTCTTTCTTATCCAGTTTTAGCCATATCATTGCAACTAAAGGTGCGAAAATAATAATAAAAATAGAGTTTAGAGATTGGAACCAAGAAGCAGGGATCTCAAAGCCCATCAGCATGCGGTTAGTGTAGTCATTAGCGAATAAGTTCATCAGACCACCGGCTTGCTCAAAACCCATCCAGAAGATAATAGAGAATACACTCATCGTGAAAATTACACGAATACGGTCTTTTTCTTGTTTTGTTAATGGTGCTTTTGTGGCTGAATCAGACATTTGCTGAGATAGCTTTGCTGAGGGTATTTTACCTATATCACCTAAATATTTTTGGCTTAAGATCAGCTGCATAACCACTGAAATAACCATACCAATACCTGCGGCGATAAAGCCAGCCTGCCAGTTAATTACCGCAGCAACATAACCCGCAACAAGTGGACCCAGTGCTCCACCTAAGTTGATACCCATATAGAAAATAGTAAATGCACCGTCACGACGCTTGTCACCCTCTTGGTATAGATCGCCAACCATAGTGGAAATATTAGGTTTAAATAGGCCGTTACCTATACAAAGTAGTGCCAAGCCAAGGTAAAACACATTTACTTCTTGTCCTGCAACAATACTGTGTGGAATACCCATAATAAAGTGGCCTGCAGCCATTAGAATACCACCAATGATGATGGCTTTACGCTGACCTAGTACGTTGTCGGCAAGCCAACCACCAAATAGCGGAGTAAGATAAACAGCCATGGTAAAAGTACCGTATAGGCTAAGCGCATCGGCATTATTCCAACCAAACCCACCATTTTGTACTTGAGCAACAAGGTAAAGAACTAAGATGGCACGCATACCGTAGTAGCCAAATCGCTCCCACATTTCGGTACCAAATAATAAGAAGAGGCCTTTAGGGTGACCCAAAAATTCTCCGGCCTTCGGAACTGAATTCATATGTACTTCCTAATTTAATCAATGTGTTGTATCTGGCCATTGTTATTTCAATCAACACTGAATAATGAGCAACTTACTTTAAATACGACGTTAAAAAACGAGACGCAGTAAACAGAACACTTTTCAATGCAGATTAGCGATGCGCGACAAACAATACTGCATGCTCTGATTAAGCATGGTGGTAAATTGTCATGGCATGCCTGTACTTTTTTTGAACGGGTGGCCAGTACCTATTTTAATTAGTGTTTGTTGTATGTAACGACTAACTAATTTAAAAAAGCGCGTCAGTATACTCACAGAGAATTAATAGGGGAAGCATTTGTAGGCAGAAAGCGAATAAAATGCGTTCAGCACTACAACGAATAGATCATTAGAGAGCATTTGATGCTAGTTTGGTGCGGATATATAAAGGTGCTGCTATCTACCGTGAGTTTGAGTGGGCATCACAATTGTGGATGCAAACGGTATTTGATGTGATAGCAGCTACTTATAATAAAAGTGTTATGCCTCTTGACTTAAATATGCTTGGATAAACTCAGTTGCAGCCAAGAAATCTTGCTCTAATTTATCGCGCATTTGGATCAGCTGATCGCCAGTTAAGGTGTTTTCTTTACATAGAGTTTCAAACTCAGTAGCGGTTTCTGCGACGCTTTGCGCACCAATTGTTTTCGAAATGGATTTTAACTGATGACACGCTTCTATGATCTCTTCTTGGTTCATAGTGATAACCGCGCCATTTATATCACGGGTCAATTGGCTACTTTGTTCTAAGTACATCCTAAAGAAACGATTACGTTTGGCAGCGTCATGATTGACATACTTATTTAGCATCTCCATGTTGATCGCTGGAGTCGGTAAAGGTTCTGAGTCAACACTTGGACTATCAACTACTTCAGGTAAAGCGGATCCAGTACTTTGAACCGCAAGCGGATCAATAGATGCAGTATGTGAGGCTGCTTCGACTTCGGGGGATGCCGTGCTCTGTTGCGGCTGTTTTGCTTGAGGCAGCTGCTCAATACATTTGTTTAAAGTGGTTTCTAATACATTTAACTCCACAGGTTTGGTGATGTAGTCGTTCATTCCTGCAGTTTCGCAGCGCTCCCGTTCACCTTTTAAGGCATTTGCAGTCACCGCGATTATGTAAGGCTGATCAAGGTTTTCGGGCGCAGTCTCAACATAATCTCTGATGTTTTTCACCATGTCGTAGCCTGACATTTTTGGCATGTGTAGATCGGTTAGAACAATCGGGAAGTGTTCTTTTTTCCAAAGCTCAAGTCCTTCCTCACCATTTTCGGCCACCTCTACACCATACCCAAGTAAGTGCAATTGGTCAGTAAGCACTTGTTGGTTTAATACGTTGTCTTCAACGAGTAATACGAGCTTATTTGTGGCTCTTGCTTCATCAACACTTAAAAAATCATTGATTGTGCGTGTAGGTTTGATCTCTTTGGGTTTATGAAGTCCAGCGGCCACAAGAATAGACGTCATAAAGCTCGACTTACATAAAGGCGAGGCATTGAGGTAGAAGATGTGCTTGTGATTCAGCGCAGCTTCGTCCATTTTGCTCAAAACTACAACCTGTTGTGCGTTTTTCTCTAATGAATAAACAATACTTCTTAATTCTTCATTGACCCTATCCATACCATCAAGACCATCCAATACCCAGATCAGCTTATCCTCATGTTGGTGGTCTGGAATTTCTGAATCGTCAATTACCATTACATTCGCTCCCATGAACGAAAGATAGCGGTTTAAGATATTCTGCCTTTCTTTGTTTGACGTCAGTAAAGCAACGCTTCGGGCATTTAGAAGCTGTTTATTTGCATAATTTACTTTACCGTCAACGCTAAATGGCAACTCAACGATGAACTCACTACCCATGCCAATATCTGAATTAACTTGAATACTGCCAAGCATCAACTCAATTAAACTTTTACAAATAGATAGTCCAAGCCCGGTTCCACCAAATTCTCTTGTAATTGAGCCTTCGGCTTGGATGAATGGGTTAAAGATTTCCCTTAATTGTGCTTTAGTCATACCTTTACCGTTGTCGGTTACGGTAAAGCGTAAGGTATAATGCTCAGAGGTATTTTGTGAAACTTCAACTGCGATTTTGACATACCCTTGAGTTGACTCATCGGTCGTTGTAAATTTAATGGCATTACTACATAGATTGTATAGAACTTGCCTTACACGAACCGTGTCACCCACCAAGTTAGTTGGAATATCAGGTGCTATCACTAGTTGTAAATCTAGCTTACGTTTTTTGGCAACAGAGGAGAGCACTCGAGCAACCTCTTCTGTGGTTTCAGCAACTGAAAAAGGACTGTTATCAATTCTTAACTTACCTGCCTCAATTTTTGAAAAATCAAGAATGTCATCAAGAATGCCAAGTAATGAAAATGCAGAATCTCGAATGATGGTGGTTAAGCGGTGCTGCGCACCGTCGAGATCGGTTTGTCGCAGTAGATCGATAGTCCCAATGACGCCATTCATCGGAGTGCGGATCTCATGGCTCATGGTTGCTAAGAAAGTTGTTTTCGCATCGCTGGCACGCTCAGCATTTAAAATGGCTTTCTCCAGTGCCAATGTTCGCGCCTGAACTTCTGTCTCTAGGCTTTCTTGTAACTGTTTCAATTCGTGTTGAGTAGCCTGATCAGACTCAATCGAAGTCTGAACTTGCTTTAATAGCGTATTGATAGATGAAGCGATGTCAGACAATCCACCGCGGTAGTAGGTACCGACTGTCGCTTTATAATTTTTATCTGCGGTGAGTTGCTCTATCTCTTCTACGAGCGCTTGACTGTCATTGTTGGATGTCGCAGACAGCTTTCGTTGTGTAAATACAAAAACAAAGATAGCAGCAACTAAACTTATAAATAGTAGCGCGTATGCGAGTATCGAGTTTTCGTCGGCTGTTGTACTTGGTGTTGGCGTATAGGTAAGGATAAGCTCGCCAACATTTTGCCCGTCTAACTGTAGTGGCATATGGTAGACTTGCATGTCGCCTTTGTTATAAAACTCCTCACGATTTAACGCATTAACTGGCTCCCCCGGGCTTTGTTGAAGTACCAAATTTGGTTGCCCCATGCCTGTATTGATATAAAGGTAAGCCCCAAGGTTGGCGTTCCCACTAAGTAGTGCCTGTACTACCTGTTTAGCATTATCAAAGCCATGTTGAGTAATTACTTTTGCTAAAGGTTCAGAGATGGTCGTTGATTGCTGTTTAAGGTTAGCCGTCGCTATGGTTGGCGCTTTTGTTTGCTTGGGAAGTAAATAGGCCCCAGTGGCGCTACACATTCCAACTATAAGAATTGCGACAAAAAGAAAGAGTACTTGTCCGTTAGTGTTTGCGCTATTTGGCATGCTTTATCTCGCAAGAATTATTTATACGTATCATCTGTTGCAATCGTAACACCTTCGACAGCTTTTTACCTCTCGTTTTTCAACCAGTGACTAAAATCGAGGTAAAGAAAAGAGTATTGAAAATATCAAAATAATCAGGGTGTTGAAAGTAAGGCTGTAGTCTTTTATTAGTATGGTTATCATGGCTTTTTAATAAATATTAAATATTAAGTAACGTTTTTATAAAGTAATATTGGTTAACTTCCCCGCTTATAAGGATATCTTAATGTTTTCACATCAATCTCGACGGGTACCAGCGTGGTTCTGTGCCATATTATGTGTGTTGCTGTTCAGCGCCTGTAATAACAATGATAAATCAATCATTACTCTTAAAACTCCCACCGAGCCCAGCGTCGGCTTTACTTCCCCATATGGTGTTGCCGGAGATGATCAACTCTTTCATCAGTTAGAGCTGATCCGTGCCGAGTTTAGCATGCCTGCATTGGGAGGTTTTATCATTTCTGGGGACGAATTAATCGAACTGGATGTTACTGGAGTGCGAAGCAGTACCGGGCAAGTCCCTGTATCTGCCTTTGATAGGTGGTCTATCGGCTCATTTAGCAAATCCATGACTGCCACATTGGCTGCACGCCTTGTTGAGCAAGGAATCATAGAGTTTGACAGTCAAGTGGCCGAAATATTTCCAGAGCTCATAGGTAAGATTAATCCAGAACTTGAGTCTGTTACCTTAAATAGCTTGCTTTCAATGACTTCAGGGTTGCAACGGGATTTAGCGTCTATGTATTCGGGGAAGTGGCACCGTGATAATAGAGACATGACGAGCCAACGATATGATTGGACTATCGAACTATTAAATGCACAAAGATCCGTGCCGCAAGGGACTTATCTATATAGTAATGCCGGTTATGTTGTTGCCGGCCATATGTTAGAGCGTGTCACTGGGCAAGCATGGGAAAGCCTTATTGCTCAAGAGCTATTCGAGCCACTAGGGATGGCGGATGTTGGTTTTGGATCTGCTAGTGATGATGACCCAGATGGACAGCCCAGTGGTCATCAAATGAGAGAAGGCAAATGGCACCCAATTACGCCAACAGATAGAGTGGATTTACCAAAAGTGATTGGACCTGCGGGGTTAATCAATACGACACTACATGACTTATCTATTTACTTGGGGGCGTATTTAGCCGGTGCTAGGGGTAATGATAATCTGATTGGTGCCAGTTCATATGTACGACTATTAACGCCAGTCACACCTGAATATGGATTAGGTTGGATCCTTACACCTAATGACAGTCGGTTTCATCATAACGGCTTTACCGGGACATTCTATTTAGACAACCTTGTATTACCTGAAAGAAATGTTGCGATTCTTGCAGTCACAAATGGCGACACGGTTAATGCTAAATTAGCCGTAGAGAAGGTAATTGATATCTTACTGAAGCGGCTGGATGCAAAGCAACATTATAGCGGCAAGTAAAAGAACCAGAACAACACAGTGGTGACTATTACTTGAGGGGGAGCTTACTGCTATATAAAGGTAGCTAGCCTTCATGCTATATGTACAGGGATAGTCAGATAAAAGCGTTTAAAACTGGAAATTAGCCTGCCTTGCGTGTTTTTTCATCGAAAATGCGGTATTTTGACCGCTTTGCCTGAAAACTGTGCAAACGATAAATGTATTTAAAAAAAGGGTTGACTTAGAACCGCAAAACCCGTTTAATACGCCGCACGCCCAGATAGCTCAGTCGGTAGAGCAGAGGATTGAAAATCCTCGTGTCGGTGGTTCGATTCCGCCTCTGGGCACCAAATTAAAAATCATTGCATTAGCAATGTGGTGCATGCAGAAACTGCATGGTACACGAATTAGTGTGCCGACTTAGCTCAGTTGGTAGAGCAACTGACTTGTAATCAGTAGGTCATCCGTTCGACTCGGATAGTCGGCACCATTTAATTTAGGCACTAGCCTACATTTTCTAGATAACTAAGTTTTTTAGAAAATAAAAGATTTGCCCAGATAGCTCAGTCGGTAGAGCAGAGGATTGAAAATCCTCGTGTCGGTGGTTCGATTCCGCCTCTGGGCACCACTAATTTAGTGTGCCGACTTAGCTCAGTTGGTAGAGCAACTGACTTGTAATCAGTAGGTCATCCGTTCGACTCGGATAGTCGGCACCATTTAATTTAGGCTTTAGCCTATAATTTCTAGATAATTAAGTTATTTAGAAAATAAAACATTTACCCAGATAGCTCAGTCGGTAGAGCTAATTGGAGTTGTATTGAAAATCCCTTTAAGGATTAATATACTAAAAAGATTTGCCCAGATAGCTCAGTCGGTAGAGCAGAGGATTGAAAATCCTCGTGTCGGTGGTTCGATTCCGCCTCTGGGCACCATCATTTAAAAAGCCTCGCAATAGCGAGGCTTTTTGCTTTTATACAGTCTAAATTGACATATCTAGCTTATTGACTCCTTGTTGTCCTGATAAACATCATTTTATTTTAGTTGCGTAGTAAAACATTAATACCAATTAACCTCAGTATTTGCTCAAGTTGGAAGCGTAATATCAATTTGACTTAATACTTGCGCAATTTGAAGGAGTCAATCTGACGCTAACGGCGTTAAAAATTTCTTACTTAGAACAACTAAATAGCAAAACCTTTGCCTTGCTACAGGACTTAGTGAGAGCAAGACGCGAAGCGGTGTTTTACCTAAAACTCTTTGGCTAGACAAGGAAAAAACAAAGTTGTACTTTAGCAACAATGAGTTGGAGCACGCCTTATCCAAACCTCGGGTTAAATAGGCAACCTATTACTATTCTTTCTATAAATTTAACGCAGTAGTGAGGGGTAACAGCTGGTAGAAAACCAAGCGTAGACTAGATGCTTAACTGGTAGCAGGGCGCGAAAAGCGATGCTGCTACCATTTACTCGTTTTACAAAGCGGTACTTACTCAAACAAATCTTTGTAATATAATATGTTCACTATTAGTGACGATACTGCTGTCGGTAGTTTTCTACCCAAAGTTTAGTGGCTCCACACACCGCCACTGGCATCACTATTAAATTCACAAATGGGATTGAGGTTAATACGAACACCGCAAAGCCAAAACCGTAAGACATCCCCTGTTTGCTTTTCAAATCATCCTTCATTCTTTTGAAGTGAATTTTATGGTTATCAAATGGGTAGTCATTATATTGAACACTGTACATCCAACATGTGAACATAACCCATAAAATTTGACCGACAATAGGTAGCATCCAAAGTAATATAAAAAAACCAAGTGCGCGTGGCAGGTAGTAACACAGCTTTGTCCACTCTCGTCCTAGCATCCGTGGTACATCTTTTACAGTATCCAAGAGCTTGTCATCATTGATTTTCTGGTTGGTAAGGTGAAGTTCCACTTTTTCAGATAACAGTCCATTGAAGGGAGCGGCAATAAAGTTGGTTATAACCGTGAAAATCATACTATAGCTAAAAAGTATCACTAAAATAGCGATGGGCCACATTAACCACTCTAGCCAACTTAGCCACTCTGGTAATAATCCATTCAGGTAATCAAACCCTTGAGTCAGCCAGTCGTAAAGAAAAAATAGCGATGCACCAAATAGCAATATATTTATGGTGAGAGGGATAAACACAAAGCGTTTAAGCCCTTTTTGGGTGATCAAAGAAAAGCCGGCAATAAAGTACTCGATACCGCGTGATAGTTGCACATTACACCTCGTGTTGTGATACCAATATGACTGAATACCTGAATAAACTAAGAAGATAAAGTGGGCGCTAACTTCGTAAGAATACCTTATTTAACAACACTAAATCATAAAATTTTAAGCTTGTTAGCGGTAAAGGTGCTTATTCCAAAATAGACTATTTATAACGCCAACAGGTATGACTTTACGCTTTAATTTTAGACAGATATCAAAAATGTTGCCCCTAGTATAGCGCTAAACTTGGAGCGGCTAACAGGAGATTAGTAACAATTTATCTCAGCCTATATTATGACAATATTAGCGTGTAAAAATTAACCTGAATACATTTAGTGGTTTAGTGAATAGATCAGAAATAATACTTGTAAACGCAAGAAACAGCCCATACACTCAGATTATGGCAGTGGAAGTGAGAGCGTGATGCAATTAGTTCGTTGGGTTATTACATTTTGTATGTTGAGTCTGTTGGCTATGTCAACGGCCGATGCTGCTAAATGTGACTCTACACTGATTGTTACGCCTATTGTTGTTGATTTAGACAACCCGAACGTAAATCCTGACGTTGACACTTGTGCTGTCTCTACCCCCCGCAGTTTAGTCGCCACTAGCGATTTTGCTATTGAGCACCCAAAGCTTACCTATTGTTTTTCCAATGCTTTATATGAGTCAATAAGAGCACCACCTGTTGTAGATTAATTTAGTCCTTTTCCGTGCTTAATTAATTTAAAGATAGAGGTGATCTATGAACACTAACACCGTTATAAAAACACAGCCTGTGTTTGCCTATGAACTTGCTGAAAATCATTTTCCTGCGTGCGGTACTGATAATCTTGAACAGGCTCCAGCGCATTGTCTTATGCACACTTTGCATTTGTCACCAATGCAGCATATTGATGAAAATAGTAGTATTGATGAAGCCGCGCTAGTGTTGACTAAAACGCACCGCAGAGCAAGTTTCGTTGTTGATAGCCAAGAAAAGCTGGTAGGTATGATATCGAACGCTAGGATTGGCAGCCGTTATGTATTGAGTATGGCCGAAAAACGTGGCTGTACTAGACGAGACTTGACTGTAAATGATGTCATGATCCCACTTTCAGAGCTGCGTCAAATTACACTTAAACAAACAAGTCAGGCTGTCGTTGGCAAAGTATTAAAAACCATGGAAGAGGCTGGTCACGAGTTTTTATTAGTGATAGATGACTCAACGCTTTACCCAGTGGGTTATTTTGATCTTATTGATTTGATGAAAGCTTGTGGACGAGCGGTAAATTCAATGAAACCTGCGAATAAATTTAGTGATATCGTTGGTACTATTTTACACCACGCAGAAATTTAAATACTGAATCTCTAAAGTTAATGTAAATTAAAGTTAGCAAGGCGTCGCGAGGCGCCTTTTTCGTGGATGACTGTACTGTTACTGCTCCTGCTTGCAATGGATAAGGTTGCGGTATGCTAGGAGCGCTTGATATAGAGGTGGTTACTTTGCACCGTTAAAGTCAAGTTGTCGCCAAGACTCATATACAAATACTGAGACAGCATTGGACAGGTTCATACTACGGCTATCTGGGCGCATTGGAATACGCACGCGTTGTGGCTCTGGTAATGAGAAAATTATCTCTTCTGGTAGACCGCGAGTTTCAGGACCAAACAGCAAGCAGTCACCTTCTTCGTAGGCCACCTCGTGATGATATTTAGTACCTTTTGTTGTGCAAGCAAATACTCTTTTTGGGTTACGTTTAGCAAGGTAAGCCTCAAAATTGGGATGACGCTCGACTTCGCTAAATTCATGATAATCCAAGCCTGCACGCCTTACTCGTTTATCATCCCATTCAAATCCCAAAGGTTCAATTAAGTGCAGCGAATATCCAGTATTGGCACACAAACGAATAATATTACCAGTATTAGGTGGGATCTCGGGTTGGTATAAAACGATGTCTAACATGATAAGCCTCAATAAAAATTTGCACGGCAGTATAGCCCATCTCCAATCAGAATTACACGTGTGACCGGGGTAAAAGAAAAGCACAGCAAGCATGGAGTTTTGCATCTCTTTAACTTATCAAAGTAATGAACACAGATAGGAGCGTGCAGCAACTGAACATGAGACTATTGCAAAAAAATTGACATTCGTAATCTGTTTTTCATTTCAAACCATTACCCTGTAATATAAGTATATCGCCATACTTTCGTGGGTGGTTCGTTAGTCAGTTGGGTATTTCTAAGGGGTAAATGTGAGTCGTAGCTACGAGTTTTGGGTGAGATTTTCCAGTATATTCACGATTGCTATTGTAGGGGTGATGATAGCAGCGAAGTGTTGGGCTTGGCTGTCTTCTGGAAGCGCAGCAATGCTCGGCTCTTTAACCGACTCATTACTTGATATTAGTGCGTCGTTGATGAATTTGTTTGTGTTAAGTTACGCATTGCGACCGGCTGATGATGATCATAGGTTTGGTCACGGTAAGGCTGAAGCGCTAGCTGGGCTCGGGCAAGCGGCATTTATTGCAGGGTCGGCCAGTTTACTAGCATTTCATGGTGTAGAGCGGATCATTAACCCTACACAAATTCCCCATTCTTTATTTGGGGTATGGGTGAGTTTATTTGCTATTGTCTGCACGTTGTTAGTTGTTGCGGTGCAGTATCAAGTTGTCAAACGTACTCAATCTATCGCAATTAAAGCCGATTCATTGCACTATAAAGGTGATATTTTACTTAACCTAGCTGTACTGGTCGCGGTATTGCTGAACTTTTATGGCATTGGCTATGCGGATCCTATTTTTGCTATCGCTGTTGCAATATACTTACTTTACAACAGCTGGGACATTGCCAAAGAAAGCGCTGCGCACTTGATGGATAAAGAATTACCAGACGATGAAAAGGCGCAAATTGTGCTTATTGCTTCAAGCCATGAAGATGTTTATGGTGTACATGATTTACGTACAAGGCAAGGTGGAAAAATAAAGTTTATCCAGCTCCATTTAGAGTTAGATGATGATATGCCGTTGATGCGAGCACATAATGTTGCAGATGAAGTGGTAGCCAGTATTAAAGAAGAGTTTGAGTGTGAGATGGATATTCTTATCCATCAGGACCCTGTATCGCTTGCACTCGGTAATACCCCTGTAAATTCGTAAAAATCTTTAAGCACGGCTCT
This sequence comes from Pseudoalteromonas sp. J010, assembly GCF_003934235.1. NCBI lineage: Bacteria > Pseudomonadati > Pseudomonadota > Gammaproteobacteria > Alteromonadales > Pseudoalteromonadaceae > Pseudoalteromonas > Pseudoalteromonas sp. J010. Next base: position 85,744 of record NZ_RDBW01000010.1, read on the forward strand.
GCGAGTTATGTCTTGCTCGCAAAGCAGCTCATGTTTTCCTGCAAACTCGGTACGTGTCACCTTATCATGGTGCGCGGCAAAGCGGATCTGTGCCTTGTTGTCGACGATACTATCGTGAGTTGCACAAGCGATGCGGACTGGAATATTTAGCTCGATTTTGGTCAGTGCTCGACATTTTTGCAGTGCAGTATAAAGCCAGGCGAAGCTAACTCCTCCAAGTTGTAGTTCAGGATATTGATCGTATAACCCTCTAAATAAAGCGTAACGAATAGGGCAATTTGTCAGATCATTGTCTTGAAACGGTTTACTTTGGTATTGTTGTTGACCGATAGCATATTGTTTGCCTAATCCTACTAGACATGCCAATCCAGCAATGGCTTCAGCAACCCAAGCAGGGTAGGGAGCGGTGTTGATCCCAAGCATTGGTGCTGATAAATACACGCCTTTAATATTGCTAGGGTTATACAGCGCTAAGTAGTTACAGGTGATCGCTCCTCCCATAGAATGCGCCAGTATAAACAGAGGCAGAGTGTTGTGTGGATTGACAACTTGCTGCATAAAACAGTGGAGAGTCGATGCGTAATCATCAAATCGTTTTACGTAGCCAATGTGTTTGTTTTTTAACAAGCGAGGAGAATACCCTTGCCCTGGGTGATCATAGGTATATACAGCGATATTATTTTGTGCCAGTTCCCATAACAACTCCCTATATTTATGCGCGGATTCAATACGCCCATTAACCAATACCAAAGCAAACCGTGGTCTTTTTGGTATATGATAAACATAAAAAAGCTTGCCGTGAGGAGTATCAAAAAAGCCTCGTTGACACTGTTGCCAGTGTTTATCTATTTCAGGAAGGTGAGATTCTAATTGCTCGCTGCAGCTATAAAACATGACTACCTATATAACGGAATACGAATGCTGACCTGAAGGCCAACGTTGTTAGTAAATTCAATATGGGCATCATGCACTTTTAGTGCATGTTGGGCAATGGCAAGCCCTAAACCAAACCCTCCTTTTTGATTATGCTCTGGTGTGCGTGCAGCTGAAACTCGAAAAAACGGGATACAAAGCTTGTCTAACATATCTTCACTCACCCCCTTGCCATCATCTTTTATGATACAAAGGAGCTGCTCGTTGGTACTCTGAATATCGAGGTTAATCGTGCTATTTGCGTATTTAATGGCATTACGAATGATGTTTTCAAAGGCGCGATTTAGCAGCATAGCATCACCATTGAGCGTTACTTCAGGTATTGTGCTGGCGACAAATTGCTTGCTTAATTGTTGCGCCTCAAACAGAGCATCTTCGATGATTGGGTCGAGTAGCTCATTGAGGGGGATCGGCTGTTTTTCTATTGGTATTTGGTCGGCTTCTAGTTTTGACAAATGCAAAATATCACCGAGCATGTTCTCCACTAATTGTGCTTCACGCTCTATGCGCTCAAAGTAACCTTGGTTGTCCTTCGTTGCGTGGCCTGCGGCCAATCCCGTCGCCATTTGCAAGCGGGTAAGCGGAGAGCGAAGCTCATGAGAAATATCTGCAAGCAGGCGCTTTTGATTATTGACCAAAGACTCTAACTTATCAGCCATCAGGTTGAAGTCATGGCCTAGTTGACCAAGTTCGTCTTGACGCTTTTTGTCTATGTTTGCACGGCTGCTTAAGTCACCTTGAGATAGCTTGGCTGCGCTTATTTGCAGTGCCTTAATTGGTGTAAGCAAGTTTCTGGTAAACCAAAAACACAGCAATAGACTCGCGCCTAATACCACCGCAATTTTAGCCCACAGCGGCAATGCTCTAAGCTTAATAATTGCACTTGGCGTGTGATTTTCAAATACCAAATAAAGGCGATAGTTATCATTATTCAGTGTGACTTCAAGCGGCCCGAATGCTTTATATTCAGGTGTGTAAATGGCCAGTGGTTTGGTATCTTCTGTAAAGCTAAGTAAATCGAGGTCAAGTGCTTTGATCCTTGGATTTGCAGCAATACTCTTTTCACGAATGCGGTGACTTAGGTAGATATTTCTTGCCTTTCTTTTGCGTAATTTTGCGATATGACTTAACTCAAAGCTGGGGCGTTGGCTGACTTGGGTTAAGACTTGCTCTAATTGCTGTAAATTATGCAGCATCGACCTTGAGATCTTTTTAGTTTCTACAACGTCTGGCTGTAACAGGCTTATCCCAAGTAAAAGTAGAAGAGTAGCTATGATGGTTAGCCAAAACCATGCAAATACCTTAACTAATAAGTACCGCTTCATTCATTATGCCTTCAAAAATATATAACCAGAACCACGTATAGTTTTGATATAAGTATGGTCGCTCAAAGCTGCTATTTTCTTCCTAACGTTGGATACATGCATGTCAATTGAGCGGTCATAGGGCACCAGTGGCCTGCCTAAGACTTGACGAGATATAGTTTGTTTATCAACAACCTCACCAGCAGATCTCACCAATAATTGCAGCACTTCATATTCAGTTCCCGTCAGTGACAACAACTCACCACTCACAGAGGCGCTCCTAGCGCCGATGTCTAAGCTAAGCTGATGAATAGTAAAGGTGTCTTGAGGGCTGTGGTGCTTATAATGATCCACTCTGCGGGTGATCGCTTTAACCCGTGCAAGTAGCTCTCTGTGATTAAATGGCTTGGGTATATAATCATCAGCTCCCAACTCAAGACCAAAAATACGATCAAAATCGTCCCCTTTTGCGGTGAGCATAATAATTGGCGTCATTTTTTGTAAACGCAACGATTTTAACACTTCAAAGCCATCCATCTCAGGGAGCATGACATCTAACAATATAAGGTCAAAGTTTTGCTTTAACGCGCGCTGTAGCCCTTCAGTACCTGTATGCTCCATGTCGACTTCAAAACCTTCAGCACTAAAGTATTCGTGCAAAAGATCACAAAGTGCTTGGTCATCATCTATAAGTAAAATGCTATGTCTTATGGTCATACTTTATCCGGCGGCGATTGAAAAGATAATTACAGTGTCTATCCCATGATGTATTACACCTTACTTTATTGCGGTATGTAAATTGCCTTTGCGTTTTTTTGCAAAGCACTGACAAAACTTTACCCTGATTTGACGTTCCTTTTCTTGTCGATTGCTAGATTAGGAGGTGACAAAGCAACGGCAAACAAGGAGCCAAAATAATGAGATTACTATCAACTTTAGCATTAGCAACAGTACTGAGCTTATCAGCAGTTAGCTTCAATGCAGATGCGGGATCTATGGGTCGGCAGTTAGAGCATTCAGCACGATTATTACTATCAGATAAAGGCCAAAAATTGTTGGAATTGAGCGATACGCAGCAATCACAATTAGCAACCATCTATGCTGATTTCAAAGCGGCAAAAAAAGCACTGAAAGAAAAAGGCAAAGACGTACGTAAATCACATCGTGAAGAGATGAAAGCATTAATGGACGCAGAGGTGTTTGACAAGGTACAGGCACAGCTGTTGCTTGAAAAGGGTCAAGACAAAAAACAAGCTTGGGCATTACTGGCAATGGAGACTCGACACAAAGTTTTTCACGTATTAAATGAAACACAACGTGAAAAAATCAAAACGCTTAAATCACACCGTAAGCACAAAAGAGCAAATAAAGCCGAGTAAATGATCCTTTTCCTTAAAATGTCTCGCCCTTGGTCGTCTTTGCTAAGGGCCTTTCTTATCTCTATTTCCACAATAATATCTACCTCACCAAAGTGTTTTCTTAATTACTACTAAAATATTGATATGTGCGTAAACCCCGCGAATAGTATTGTCTAGAGTTACATGTTGATAACATGTGGATGTTGTGATACTTTTCGATTAAGAGTACATATGGCAAGTCTGCTGATAACTCTTTGCAATAGTGTTTAATTGAAATGGTTATAAATTTACGCACACAACCTTACCAGTAACTTTTATCTATAAGTAAAATCGTTTTACGTACGCTGTTGATTGCTGGTTACTAGGTATCACTGAGGAAAACATGCAGACACCTGAAGAGTATGAGGTGACACTTAGGATCCGAGAGTTGCTTAAAGAGCTTAAAAAGCGTAAGGGCTACACTAAAAAAACAGTGAGTCAAAAGCTTGGGATCGGTCTAACCACGTTAGATGATTACCTAAATGGAACCAGCTCATTTCGTTTAGGTACATTGATAAAATTATCAGAAATCTGCCGCATTCAACTAAGCGATATCTTGGAAGGAGCGGGGCACATAGCAAAAAGCTATGAACAAGGTACAAAAAAGATTGAGCCTGATACGGATAGTAATGAACAAAGAGAATCAAATTAACGATTGTTAGCCGTTAGTATTTTTTACTTATTTAGTGCTGTATTAACCTACTAAACCGTTTGTGCAAGCGGTATTTTTTGGAAATAAAAAGGAATGAAAGGCCAATAACGGCCTCTACTACTCTTTGAAAAAACTGTCTTCATTTTTTGCTAAAGCAGCTTCGATGTCTTCAATTAAGCTTTGTGTATCTTGCTGAGTAAGTTCGCCGGTTTTCATCGGGGAAGAAATCTTGTTAGATTCATCTGACCAGTCACCCAAATCAATAAGCTGACAGCGCTTAGAGCAAAATGGGCGAAATTGACTCTTATCAGCCCACTCAACATCTTTTTGGCAGGTTGGGCATTTTACTATCGTCGGCATAACGTGTTACAACTCATAACTTCACTTTCTGATGCTGTAAGTCTAATGGTATTTAGAAGGTTTGTGAACTAATTGCCTTAGTACTTTGTTTTACCGACTAAAAACTCTGGGTTTAAGAGAGCCTAGTTCAGAAGTAGTGATACAACACTACCTCTGAACAGATTTAATTAGGCCGCTTCATCCATATTTTTTTGTTTCAATAGTCTGCTTGTTACAGTACCTGCAGTCATTGAGCCTGATACATTGAGTGCCGTTCTTGCCATATCAATTAATGGCTCAATTGAAATTAGCAGTGCAGCAATTGTCACGGGAAGCCCCATAGCAGGTAACACAACTAGAGCTGCGAAGGTGGCGCCACCGCCAACTCCTGCAATGCCAAATGAGCTAATTGCGACCATTGCGACTAAGGATACGATGAAGTCGATAGCAAAAGGGTCAACGCCAACCGTTGGCGCAACCATGACCGCCAACATCGCTGGATAGATACCAGCACAACCATTTTGTCCGATTGTCGCACCAAATGAAGCGGATAAATTTGCGATGGCGGGAGGTACATTAAGCTTGTGGATCTGCGCTTCAACATTAAGTGGAATGGTTGCCGCAGAGCTACGAGAGGTGAAGGCAAACGTTAAAACAGGCCAAATCTTTTGGAAAAACTGTTTTGGATTTTCTCCAACCAAAGTAACTAACAAGCCATGGACAACAAACATCAGTAAAATTGCCACATAAGACGCGATGATAAAGCCTAGTAGACTAACTATATCGGCCATACTTGATGTTGCTATTACTTTTGCCATCAAGCCTGCAACACCATAAGGTGTAAGGGCGATGATCATACGTACAAGACGAAGTACAACGGCTTGTGCGCCCTCAACCGCATTCTTTATTGGGCTGCTTAAGTTTGACTCTTCCATGATGGCTCTGCGGGCGGCAATACCAGTTAATACGCCAAAAATTACCACAGCGATAATAGAGGTAGAACGTTCGCCTGTTAAGTCTGCAAATGGATTCGTTGGTACAAAGCTGAGCAACATTTGTGGGATGGTTAAATCAGCGACTGTTGTTGCTCTTTGTTCAAGTACAGCAATTCGTGCAGTTTCGCGAGCGCCTTCCACCAAGCCCGCTGCACTTAGCCCAAATGCTTGAGTGATAAAAATACCAATCAGGGCAGCAATCGCCGTGGTAAATACTAATATAGCGATAGTGACAAAAGAAATCTTACCGAGAGAGCCTTGATTGTCGAGCTTGACCACTGCTGCAATCATAGACACTAATACTAGAGGCATGATCACCATTTTAAGCAAGTTTACATAGCCACTGCCAACAATAGCGACCCAATCTAATACTGTTTGTTTAGTCGAGAGATCATTAGCGAAAACAAATTGTAGTGCGAGCCCAAATACACTACCGGCAACTAAGCCGAGTAATACAGTTCGAGAGAGCGTTTCAGCGCGCTGTTGAAAGCGATAAAGACCGAAAAGTATGGCAACAAACACCACCAATGCGGCGATAACAGCAAAAGACATCATGATACCTTTCGAAACATTAAAAAATAACGCGCAACTATAGCGGTTTTAGTAACTTTGCTAAAATATTCTTTCACTATGGAATAGAACAAAAGGTTATCAAAACAGGTAAAAGTTTTCTAGGAGATACTAATTGTAGATCCTTACTTAACCGAAGCTCAGATTACTTAACCCAAGTTCAGGATACTTACATCCACAGAGCTTGAAATGTTGAACTTGATAAAAGTTAGTGAGGTCGAAGAGATATTTGTTGTTGCAAATGTATAGATAAAAAGCAATTGAATAAAGAAAGAGGAGATTGTTCCCCGGCTTCGTGGATGCCAATGTCAGCCCTTGAACCCTGAGGTTCAAGGCGGAGAGCAACAGCCTACCGTAGGCTTCTCGGTACATGCCGAGCATGCTCAATAGTAGACAAACTGCTATCCTAAACGAAATTTATCGGCTCAGGGACTTAATCAGCTGTCCGACGAGCTAGGGAACAACTACAGTATATAAAACATCTGCCGATCACGAAACCATAGTATTGCAATTTTTGTGTCAACCGCGTGGTTTTTCCCCAGTTTGCTTAGTGACTGACCAAGCGTTAATCTGGGCGTTAACTTCGGCTCAATATTTACTCCATTATTATTAGTTTATTCCTTATCTACATCTTAAGTTAAAAAGGTGTGGGGGCAGTAAAGGTCATCATCTCATTGGTTGTGGGATGTGAAATTTGCAACATCTGTGCATGTAATTGCAGCCGCTTCGCTGCTGCTAATGCTTCATCTTTGGCATATAGTCGATCGCCAAGAATGACATGTCCAAGCGAAAGCATATGTACTCTGAGTTGATGAGAACGTCCAGTGATCGGAGTCAATTTAACTCGGGTGGCCTGCGCTTCATATTCGATGACTTCAAAATGCGTTAATGAAGGCTTTCCTGTTTCATGGCAAACCATTTGTTTTGGGCGATTTGGCCAATCACACACAAGTGGTAAATCAACAGAGCCCGTTTGTTGCTGTAATTTGCCATGAACTCGAGCGATGTAGTATTTGTGGGTTAAGCGGTCTTGAAATTGGATGCTCAGGTGTCGATGCGCTGCTTTGTGCATGGCAAGGCATAATACGCCCGATGTTGCCATATCAAGGCGGTGTACAATTCTTGCTGTGGGGTAAACAAAATTTACTCTGGCGATAGCGCTGTCCCAGTGTTTTGGATCTTTGCCTGGTACAGTAAGTAACCCACTGGGCTTATTGACCACTAACATATCTTCATCTTGGTACAAAATGTCAAGATAGGGAGAAAGGGGGGGAGCGTAATTTAATAACACCAGCTGCCTCTGTATGAACAAGAACCAAGCCGGATATTATATATGAGTTGCTTATTAAGCGGTAGCATGAAGAGAGCCGCAGCTCTCTTCATGCTAGGGAGTTACTGGTTCGCAACCACAATCAAACGAATAGCGTCTAACTTAAGCTGTGCTTTTTCAATGTGTGTGCTCAGCTCCGCTCTTTGTTTATCAAAAACCTTTATCTCTTCGTCGCGAATATTAGGATTGATGGCTTTTAGTGCTTGCAGACGACCTTGCTCATCACCGAGTTGCTTTTGCATTTTGTCCATCGCACTGGCTTGAATACTTTCAAGCTGAGTTTGGGCAATATCGCTTGCTTGTGTGATAAGTGGATGGATTGCGCTTTGTAGTGCATTTACAAGTTTACTACCTGTTTGTCTGCCAACGGCAGAAAGTTGCTGATTGAAAGCATCAAATGCAACATTTTGTGCTAAGTCGTTCCCGCCTTTGTCCATTAGCACGCGAATTGGTGTGGGAGGTAAAAAGCGACCTAATTGCAGTGACTTAGGTGCCGAAGACTCAGCCACAAAGATCAATTCAACAAAGAAAGTGCCTACAGGTAACTTGTTGTTTTTCAACAGCGCAACGGATGCACAGCCAAAGTCGTCGTTGCAAATCATATCCATGACGCCACTGACCATAGGGTGATCCCAGCTAATAAAATGCGCATCTTCTTGCGATAATGCTGTGTCGCGATCAAAGGTTACCGTGATCCCGTCGTCTTTTAAGCATGGAAACGATGGGTTTAGCATGTGCTCAGTAGGCTTCAGGATAATGGTATTCTCGCCTTTGTCCTCTTGATTAACACCAAAAGTATCAAACACATTAATCATGAATGCAGGCAAGATTACGTCGTTATCAAGCGCTTCGATTTCAGCAACGATGTTATCTGTCTTACCTTGACCACTAGAGTGAAGTTCAAGTAGACGGTCTCGGCCTTGCTCCATCTTTGTGCGCAGCTGTGCATTCTCTTTTGCGGCTTGCTCTAATAATGGATCTAGCTCGTCTTCGTCACAATTATGTTCAGCAATGAGCGCCAGCAAATCATCAGAGAAAGATTTATACAGCATTTGTCCTGTTGTGCTGGTGGTTTCAAACGCATCTAAGCCTTCGTGATACCAACGTAGTAATACTTCTTGTGCGGTGTTTTCAAAATAAGGCACATGAATATTGATATCATGTTTTTGACCAATACGGTCAAGGCGACCAATACGTTGCTCAAGCAAGTCAGGGTTAAGCGGCAGATCAAATAGCACTAAGTGATGTGAGAACTGGAAGTTTCGACCTTCAGAGCCAATTTCTGAACAAAGCAATACTTGCGCACTATCGTATTCATCGGCAAAAAATGCCGCCGCACGGTCACGCTCGATAATCGACATGCCTTCGTGGAATACTGCCGCTTTAATGGCTTCACGTTCACGTAACACCTGCTCAAGGCTAATCGCGGTTTCTGCTTTGGCACAAATAAGGAGTACTTTTTCATGCTTTAGCTCTTTTAACTTAGCAATTAACCACTCAACGCGGGGGTCGAACTGTGCCCAGCCGCTTCCTTCACCTTCAAATTCTTGGAAGATTTTTTCAGGGAATAATGCACGCATCGCGTTAAATTCAGGGCTTTGAATGCCGCCAATGTTACCCATTACCGACATTGCTGTTTTGTATTGCTTAGGTAAAGGTACTGGGTATTGATGTAATAAACGACTTGGGTAACCATCAATGCCACTACGGCTATTTCTAAATAGAATACGGCCAGTACCATGGCGGTCTAATAGCATAGACAAGATTTCAGCTTTGGCGTCGCTATCGCCATTTTGTGCCTTTGCTAGCAGCTCTGAAATATCGGTTTCTTTTAGCAATGTACAAAGTGTTTGCTCTTCTTTTGCATCTAGCTTTTTATCTTGCAGTAAGTTGTTCGCGGCTTCTGCAACTTCTTTATAATGGCTTTCCTCTTCTACAAACACGTCGTAATCATAGAAACGGTCAGGGTCTAGCAGCTGCAAACGCGCAAAGTGACTGCGGTGCCCAAGCTGATCTGGTGTTGCAGTTAGCAAGATCAATCCAGGAATGTCTTGGGCAAGTTCTGCTATACGTTGATACTCAGTGCTTGGCTTTTCCTTAGTGACTGTCAGGTGGTGCGCTTCATCGACAATCAGTAGATCCCAATCGGCGAGTGTAGCTTGCTCAAACCAGCGGCGCTTTTTGGTAATAAATTCTAGACTAACCAGTACCAGTTGTTCTGTTTCGAATACATTCGGTGCATCTGCATACGCTTCACTACAACGCTCCTCGTCAAAAATAGAAAAGTGCAGGTTAAAGCGGCGTAGCATCTCGACTAACCATTGATGTTGCAAGTTTTCAGGAACTACAATCAACACACGGTTGGCACGGCCAGATAAGATTTGCTGGTGTAAAATCATACCTGCTTCAATGGTTTTACCTAGGCCTACTTCATCAGACAGAAGTACTCGAGGTGCAAAACGCTTACCGACTTCATCGGCAATGTAAAGCTGGTGCGGAATAAGGCTTGCACGCTGACCTATCAACCCTTTGAGATGAGACTGTTCTTTATCAAACTGATGCTGCCAAGTTTGATAACGTAGCGTATAACGGTCAAAACGATCGATCTGGCCTGCGAATAGACGGTCTTGAGGTTTATTGAATTTAAGGAAGTGATCAAGAAAGGTCTCTTTAAATGAAGTCTCTTCTTCATTGTCAACTCGAGTACCATGATAGCAAAATAGTCCATTTTGCTCTTCCACGCTGTCAACACGCAGTTCCCACTCTTCAACATGGCGGATCACATCGCCTGGGTTGAATACCACTCGAGTTACAGGTGCTTCCTGTACTGAGTAAACACGGTTTTCTCCGCTAGCAGGAAATAAAATAGTCACTTGACGCCCCTCAAGTGCCACTATCGTGCCCAATCCTAAATCTGATTCCGTATCGCTGATCCAGCGCTGACCTAAGGAAAAATTCATGGTTATCTCGTCTATGCAGAAAAAAGGCGGCTATGTTACCTATTCACGCCCATTTGTTCAATATGAAAGTCTGTACACTGCTTTACAAATCAAGCTTGGCAAGGAGCTGGGCGAAATTGGCATGCCATTAGCCAACTAGTTGTTTTTTAACAAAACGCAAGTTGTATTTTCTTTTGTCATAAAAGCGACTTTTATGACAAATAGACTAAACTTGACCTATACCCAAAGCATAATTTGTCACACTCACCGTGTATTGGGTATAGCATAATAATCTGTAAACAACAGGAATGCGCTATGGTAAAACAAGATAAAGACCATAAAGTATACGTACTAGACACCAACGTACTTCTCCACGAACCACTCGCTTACCTTTCTTTCCAAGAGCATGACGTTGTCGTTCCCATGACAGTTTTAGAAGAACTTGACCACATCAAAGATAGAAAGAGTGATGTAAGTAGAGATGCGAGAGTTGCAATTCGCGGATTAGATGATGTACTGCGCGATGCAACGCCAGAGCAAATGCTAGAGGGGGTAGCGCTACCAACATTAAAACTTGAAAACCACAGAACGCCAAGTTCTGGAAAGTTGATAATTGTTAATGATCATTTATTTCCTGACTCTATATCAGGGTTACCTGGTAATGAAAATGACCATAGGATCATCAACTGTGCGGTACATTTACAAACGCAATATAGTGACAAAAAAGTCTTATTGGTTACCAAAGACATTAACATGCGGCTAAAAGCGAAGGGGGCTGGGCTTAAATATGTAGAAGACTATCGCACTGATCAGCTGATAGATGATATTGCATTACTTACCAGTGGGTTTAAAAAGGTTGATGGCGATTTTTGGCAAGATGTTGGGGAGTGTCAAACGCAGCAAAATGGCCGTTATACTATCCATGAGGTACCAAAATCATTGGTGCCTGATGTGTTTTGCAACGAGTATCTTATTGATGATACAAATCATTTTGCAGCGCGAGTGGTGGGGTATGATGATGAGCACATCAGATTAAAAGACCTTGGTGTTGAGCGCCTAATGCACCGTCAAGCATGGGGGGTAAAACCAAAGAATATAAACCAAGGTATGGCATTGGATGCGTTACTTGATACTGATATTGAACTGGTGATACTAACAGGGCCTGCGGGTTGCGGTAAGACATTACTAGCGCTTGCGAGCGCACTAGAGATGATTATTGAAAAAGGTATTTACGACAAAGTCATTGTGACGCGTAACACACCTGAAATCGCAGAGAGTATCGGATTTTTACCCGGCACCGAGGAAGAAAAAATGGCGCCTTGGCTTGCAGCCATCACCGATACTTTAGAGGTGCTTCATAAACATGATGAAAGCCCTGTCACGAGTCGAAACTACATCATGGAGAAAGCAAATATCCAATTTAAGTCGGTGAACTTTATGCGTGGCCGCAGTATTCAAAATGCGGTTGTTATTTTGGATGAGAGCCAAAACTTAACCGCCTCGCAATTAAAAACTATTATTACTCGCTGTGGCGAGGGCACTAAGCTTATTTGTACCGGCAACTTGGCACAGATAGACAGTAATTATCTAACCCCAGTTACGTCTGGATTGACTTATATTGTGGAGCGATTTAAAGACTTTGAAGGCAGTGCTACCATCAATTTAAATGGCGTTGTAAGGAGTCGCTTAGCCAGTTTTGCAGAAGAAAATTTATAACTTGCCTTGAATCGGCTGGCTCGTTACTCTTTTGAATACGTATGTGTGCAAACGGGAATGAGCCAGTAAATGGATGCAACTAAAGAATTTTTACCACTAAGAAGCTATCGAAAGGGAATTTTAGTTGCAGTGGTTATTCCTATCTTGTTGGTACTCATTTTAGCTTACCACCTATATCAAATTAAACTCGAACGCCAATATAAAGTGCGTTTTGGTCAGTATGAATACGTTTCTCAACAGCTCAAACAAGAGTTTTATGCTGCACATGTTGTGTTAGACAGTATTGCAGTTAATCTCGCGCAGCCAATTTCTTTTCAGAAACCACCAGAATGGCTGGAAGACATAGAACAGCACCCTGAGCATTATTATCATGCACTGCCAAATAGCGGCGGCGAAATTGTTGGCAGAGGGCAAGTAAACGAGGCCTTATTTGCAACTAAGCGTTGGCAGACCGTGTTGTCACTCAATACCGCTTTTGATGCAGCTTTGGCACTGCAAGGTGGGCTATATGCAGTTGCTTATATCGAAGATGATGGCTTTGCCTTTATTAAACGTAGGGAGGCCACGAGCAGCCACTTTATTACTCAGCTAGTGCGCGGTAAATTTCAGCCCGACTTTAGCCTTGGTAATATTGTCGTTGGCTCTCCAGTTAAATTTTTTGATAGGCAAATGTTCGCTCTTGGTAAAAAGCTCTCGACGGTCGACAATACCCATATTTTAATGATTTACGATAGTCATATTATTGATCGTTGGCTGCAAAACATAGGCTCTTTGGATGGAACCATGGAGTTTAAAAACCAAAGTAATGAAATCATTGCGGGGGAGCGTTTTGACTATGAGCATGCCGGGCTTGCAAAGTCTGCTGCGCCTTGGCAGTACGGATTACACTTTATTGCAGAGCCAGCTAAAGAACCTATTAGCTTAAATTATCATGAAAGCTATGCACAATTTGCCGCGCCCCTGCAACGAGAAATATTGCTAGAGCTTTCGCTATTGCTCTTTTTTATATTATTTACGTTTACCACCATTGTGTGGCTTAGTCGGCAGATTTTTGTGCGGCCATTAACGCACTTTGTCAACTATCTCTCGTTACAGGGACACTCACCTGAAACGACGTTAAATTATCCTATTCCCTCAGAATGGCAACCATGGTTTGCTCAAATCAAACAAGTCGTAGAGCAAAAATCGCGCTTAATGCATACGCTAAAGCAGCATAACCAAGAACTTGATGACGAAATAAAGCGTAAGCAGCAAGCACTAAAGCAGAGTTTTGAAGCTAAGGAACGCCAAGCTGCATTATTAAATGCCGTATTAGACTCGGTACCAGACATCATTTACTTCAAAAATATTGATGGCTCTTTCATTGGCTGTAACCGAGCGTTTGAGGAGTTTATGGGGGTGGATAAGTCTTTACTGGTGGCGAAAACTCAACGAGAAATTACCTCAGGCCTCACTATTTTACTTGAGCAAGAGGCACTAATGGAACACTCACAAGAACAAGTGTCTACCAACTTTGTATTGGGTAAAAATACCTACTTTTTAACTATCACACCACTTAAATCGGACACTGGAAAGTTGATTGGGTGCTTGGGCGTTGCACGTGATATTACAGCAGCTCAAGAAGCTTACAACGCTTTAAGAGATTCTGAAGAAAACTTTAGAGCGGCAACTGAGTTTGCCCCCAATGGGGTTATTTTATCAGCAATAGATGGCAAAATACTGGAAATGAACAAAGCTGCAAAGCGCTTTTTATCCTTAGATAAAAACACCGGAGAAAAGCAGCTGGAGCGGTTGTTTGATGAACAAAACTGGCAGTCGCTTCAAAGTGTGTTAGCTGGGTTATTAAAACAGCAAAAAAAAGTAGTAGAACACACGGTTTCGCAGGCAGGTAAGCACAGGTGGCTTCAACTTAGCATCTCTTTGGTTTGGGATAAGGATAAACGCCCAAAATACTATGTTATTCATATTCAAAATATTACAGGCCTGCTGCTTGCGAAGCAGGACGCTGAACGTGCAACACTTGCTAAAAGCCGCTTTATCGCAAATATTAGCCATGAAATTAGAACGCCAATCAATGCTATTTTAGGTCTTGCGGACATGATAAATAGTGAGTCGCTAACACGACTGCAAAGTAAAAAATTGCAACAGCTTTCTGGTGCTGCAAACGAACTATTGGCAATGCTCAATAGCATTTTGGAATTTGCAAAAGTAGAGAGTCACCAAGGCACTATCCAGTACGAGACCTTTCAAGCTTGTCAGGCATTTACGGCCATAGAGTCGTTGATAAAGCCTTTGTGTGTGCAAAAAGGCTTATCATTTGAGTTGCAAATTGACGCCTTAGTTTGGCCCTATCTGTATAGCGATGAAGACAAGATCAAACAAATATTAGTTAACTTATTAAGTAATGCAGTTAAGTACACCAATCAAGGCCAAATTGGCTTAAAAGTTGATGTCACAGCGGATACAACGGCTAAGCAAACAATAAAGTTTGCAGTGTGGGATACTGGTGTTGGGATTAAAGCACAACAAGTGGAACATCTCTTTGACGCCTTTACTCAAGGGGACGAGAGCTTCACTCGACGACATGAAGGGATTGGTCTTGGACTTGCGATCGTAAAACAAGAAGTGGCATTACTGGGAGGAAATATTACCGTTGACTCGACGCCCAACCAAGGTAGTTGCTTCTTTTTTGAATTGGTTGTGGATAAAGGAGCTTGCCCCATTGTCGAGAGCCATAAGGCCGTTTACTGTCTTGTTGACACTCAGGAGCAATTGCCGAGTTACCTCGCGGGACTGGCAACCCCTATATTGTTAGATCAAGTATCGCAAAGTGCTGAAGATTTGGAGCAGTCCATCGTGGTTGTACCTCCACACTGCGCCAATTTACCTGCAGGTGTTTTAGCGAGTACGAAGGCCGTTATATTACATTGTGACGAGCAACTAACAGAGCAAAATAACCATATCGCCCTGAATCAACATGTGTTCTATCAATCTGCATATACTTGGCTTGCGGAGTTTGCTCATATGACGCAAACCGTGGATAGTGGTTGTATGCAAGTAGCAGGCGCGCTGTGTTTGGTGGTAGATGATAACAGTCTGAATCTGGATATTACTGAAAATATGTTGAAAAAGAATGGCATATCGACAGTTGCACTTCAAAGTGCTGAGAAAATTCAGGAAATAGTACAAACCTTAAGTCCTGATGCCATTTTGATGGATATTCATATGCCCAAGGTTGATGGTTATCAAGCCACTCAACAAATAAGAAAGATATGCTCAGCAGCTGAGCTTCCGATTATCGCGTTGACTGCAAATGCAAGTAAAGAAGAGCGTGCGAAGGCTGCTAAAGTCGGTATGAATGACTATTTGGTAAAACCCATTAGTAGCGCTCAAGCTTGTAAAACGCTTGCAAGTAATATTGTTAAGTCAGAGCTTACTACAGAGGCATTTTTTGATTATGAGTTTGCCTTGTCACAGATGATGCAAAATGAAACGTTTTTGCAAACAATGTTAGATAAATTTGCTAAACTTTGTCATGATTACCTAGAACAGGTCAGCCAACTTGAACAGGGGTCAGCTTTATTTGAACTTGCACATGGCATCAAAGGGGCGGCTGCGGGATTAGGGTTTAAGCGGCTTGCTAAAGTGGCTAAAGACCTTGAAACGCAGAGTAAAAAAATCACAACTATAACAAATCGCACAGACTTGGATAAACTAACCACCGCACTATCGCAAGTCATATGCTTTATTGAGCTAAGAAGGTAGTACTACGGGATGCAGCAAGCTGAGCACATTTTTATAATTGATGATGACCCGATAAACAAAATGGTGTTAATCAACATACTGAGTGAGGATCACACACTTTTTCACTGTGAAGATCCTGCGTTTTGCATCGATGAGGTAAAAGCGAATCGTACCGATCTGATTATTTTAGATGTTGCTATGGGCAATGGATCTGGTTTTACCATTTTGGAGAAGCTAAAAAAAGACGCGAGCACTTATGGGATCCCGGTGATAGTCATATCGGGTAGCGTGAGTTTTAAAGACGAAGCGAGGGGACTAGAATTAGGTGCCGTAGACTATATTACAAAGCCTTTTAACCCTTTGATCGTAAAAACAAGAATTAAAAATCATCTGGCAATTAAGAAAAAGAATGACTTACTAGAAAAGCTGGTCTCATTGGATGGGTTGACGGAATTACCAAATCGTAGACGTTTAGATGAAGAAATGCGGGCGCTATTAACTGGAGGTGAGGCCGCACAGGGCTGTTTTTCTATCATGCTGGTTGAACTCGATTTCTTTAAAACGTTTAACGAGCATTATGGTTATATGCATGGTGATACTTGTTTGTTTAAGGTGGCTAAAGCGCTAGAAGAAACGGCCGCACGCTACAGCGTATTTATAGGTCGCTTCGATGGTACTCGCTTTGCATTAGTATCGGCACAGCATGATATTGATACTGTAACATCAATTGCACAGTCACTTCATGATGCAGTTAATGCGCTAAAAATACCACATATCGCTTCTCCCATTTGTGCACATGTTAGTGTCAGTATCGGGGCTGTACATATTGAGCAACATAAAACCCTAGAGCTCAACGAATTGATAAAAAATGCTGATAGCGCGCTGGCAGAAGCGCAAAAGCAACAGAGCACAATATTTATCAAACAGATATAATACGTTTTTATAAGAGCTACAGCTCAGCATGGTTTCGAGCTTAGATAAAGAATGGGCACGCAATAGGATGTGTAGCTGCTTTGCAGCTTGTCTTAATCACACCATCCTTGGTGTGTATACACTTTAAAGAACTTGTTTAAGTGCGCTATCACCAAAGCCGATAAGCTGATTATTTTTGAATACTAGCGCAGTACATTCATCTTTGGTTATTTTTCCATCTGAATGCTTGCTGTTTGTAGCATAGTAAAGCACTTGATAATTATCACCATCTTTTGCCACGAGCTCACTGAAGTCAGGAGTAGACAGCGCTTCTTTCACCGTTGCGTAATCGGTGCCCATTTTAAAATCCGCTATCTTTTCACGGTTTTCACGCTGCTTTTGTTCCCAATTCGAATTGTATTTAGATGCCCAGCCGTGCTCAACTTCACCATCCGATACTGCAACAATACAACCTGATAACAGAGTCGAGCTTAGTGCTGCTACTAACATTAATTTTTTCATTATTCTTTCCTTTTTGCTCTTTATTGCTGTTTTTTATTGTAAACAGCTTTTCACTTTTTTGTACCTTATTAAAGCAAACTTTTTGCCAACTTGTAATGCTTAATAATATCAATAACTTGCTTTTTTTTGTCCAACCTGGGAGTTACATTTTTACCAAAATTTAGTGATATTCATCATTGTTCAAGTAACTAGACCACTCTATTTCTGTCTGTGCCGGAGGCGAATGCGTTAATATTGAGTGCGATCTCATTTACCAAGCGTGCAATCGCCTCTTTACTTGCCCATGCAATATGAGGGGTGAGTAGCAAATTATCGCCTTGATAGTTCACTAATGGATTATCTGTGCGAGCAGGTTCATGTGTTAACACGTCCACTGCCGCTCCTGCAATTTGATTATTATTAAGTGCATTAACAAGAGCTTGCTCGTTTACTATCCCACCTCTTGCTGTATTTATTATAAAAGCATGACCTTGAAGTGCTGCAAACTCAGCGTCATCAATCAAGTTTTCAGTTTCTGCTGTCAGGGGGCAATGGATAGACACAATATCAGCAATACGTAGTGCCTCAGTAAAAGCCATGCGGCCATTTCTAACTTGAGTGGCGCCTTTACGCTCAGCAATGATCACCTTTGCACCAAATGCTTTGGCAACATTTGCAACCGCTTCACCCAAAGCGCCATGTCCTATAATGACAAAATGCTTTCCTGCGATTTCGCTAATGTCGTAATCTAAACGGCAAAACATAGGGCTTTGCTGCCAGCGTCCAGCTTGGCAATCTTGTTGGTAACGATGAATATTTGTCATCAAGTTACCTAACATAGTAAAAGTATGCTGAACAACAGAGGGGGTTGAGTAACCAGCTACATTTGCCACCGCAACATGATGTGCCTTAGCTGCTTCTAACTCGATATTATTAACCCCGGTGGCTGCGACACAAATCAGCTTTAATTTCGGTAAAGACGCAATGAGCTTCGCATCAAGTTTGACTTTATTGGTAATTATGACTTCTGCGTTTTCACATCGAGACAAAATGTCTTCGTAGGCGGTCATATCATAAGATGTGAGTGTGCCTAATTTAGCAATAGGTGTAAGGTCGGTATTGGCAAGAGTTTTAGCGTCTAAAACCACTATTTGCATTATTTTTATCCTTTACTTGACTTTGGAGTTAACTCTAAGGTTTATACTTATCATATCGGCTAGGATAATCTTCGGGACTGAGGAGTGTAAAGTGATAAAGATTGGTGAGCTGGCAAATCGGCTTAACGTATCGACGGACACGTTAAGATATTACGAAGCAAATGATCTGCTTCACCCTTGCGCAAGGAGTGAAGGAGGGTATCGCTTGTTTGATGAGCAAAGTGAAAAACAGATGCGTTTTATTCTTCGTGCTAAAAAAGTGGGATTTAGCCTCAAAGAAGTGCAAGATCTGTTAAAAATTAAATTTGAAAAGCATCAGCACAGCTGTGAAGAAGTAAAAACGCTGACGCTCACTAAGCGTGATTTAGTTAGAGCGCGCATAGCA
This sequence comes from Pseudoalteromonas sp. J010, assembly GCF_003934235.1. Taxonomy (NCBI): domain Bacteria; kingdom Pseudomonadati; phylum Pseudomonadota; class Gammaproteobacteria; order Alteromonadales; family Pseudoalteromonadaceae; genus Pseudoalteromonas; species Pseudoalteromonas sp. J010. The sequence goes on from NZ_RDBW01000010.1 coordinate 104,618, forward strand.
GAGTTACAAAAGTTTGAACAATCCTTGTCAACACTGGCAGAGCAATGCTGTGGTGGCGAGGAAGCAGCAGTGAGCTGCTCAATTTTAACCGCCTTGGAGGCTATCGATGAATGAACTGATATTGAATTTTTGGCAGCTATTTTTAGTATCAGCGCCATGGTTGTTACTAGGTTTAGTGTTGGCGGGCTTACTCAACGTTTTTATTCCAAAAGACTTACTGCAAAAGCACTTAGGTCAGGAAGGATTTTGGACGACAATTAAAGCTGCCTTAATTGGTGCGCCAATGCCATTATGCTCTTGCGGTGTTATACCCGCAGCGGTTGGGCTTAGAAGAGCTGGAGGGTCGAAAAGTGCGACGACAGCTTTTTTAGTTTCAACGCCCGAAACCGGCGTCGACTCAATCTCTGTTTCCTATGTGCTGCTTGGGCCTTTTATGGCAGTGATAAGACCTATTGCTGCGGTTACTAGTGCGATTGCAGCGGGTTTATTGGTTGGAAAGGAAAAAGATGAAGATAAAAAATCAACGACGGAAAAAGCGTCAAATACGTCTCCTAAAACTAGCAGTTGTTGTAGCGCCTCAGCCCCATCGGAGCCAAAACCGCAGGTAACCAAGTCTTGTTGCGATACTAAGCCGGTAACCAGCCCAAGCTGCTGTACACCAGCGGAGCCAAAGCTAGTAGCCGCTGGAAGTAGTAATAGTAGTTGCCAGAGTAAGGCTTCATCGGCGTCAGCTTGTTGTGATCCCAGCCCTTCTGAAACCAGTTGTTGTAGCTCACAGCCAACAGAAGCGCAGTCAGCGATTACGGCAAAAATAATTGAAGCAATAAAGTTTAGCTGTAATAAGTTATTATCTGATACCGCGGTGTGGTTATTGATAGGCTTATTTTTTGCCGCGTTAGTGCAAACATTTGTACCTGAGTCATTTTTATCTCAATGGGGCGATGGTATTTTAGCGATGCTGGTGGTTATTTTGATCAGTATTCCAATGTATATTTGTGCTACCGCTTCAACGCCAATTGCAGCAGGTTTATTAATGGCTGGAGTGTCTCCGGGGGCGGTATTGGTATTCATGTTGGCAGGCCCTGCCACCAATATTGCTACTATAGGCGTTGTAGGTAAAGAGCTTGGGCGTAGAGCCGTATTTGCTTATTTGGTCGGTGTGATTGGGGTTGCGCTTATCTTTGGCTTCCTGACCGATCACCTCGTTGCTACCTATGGCTTTGTGGTCACTCCGATGATTGGTGAAGAGCATGAAATTCTGCCTCACTGGCTTAGCGTATCCATGGGAATATTACTTGCCGCATTATTACTGAGACTGGCGATACTTAAGCTGAGTGAAGTATTTAGAGCAGAGAGTGTGTAGTGCTGACTTTAAAGTAATCGTTATCCAGCACTGCTAAATTACGCTTAGGCATTTTATGTTCCAGCAAGATGTATTACTCTGGTGGTCAGACATGAAATGCTTAGCGTCTGTTTATCTGACACGATAGAATGCGCCAAAGTATGCTTTAATCCGAGAGTTTGAGAAGTAGAGTGGATAAATACGCTGACATAAGACCGTATAATGATGATGAAGTTGTACCTGCCTTGGCACGTTTATTGGGAGATGACCAGTTTATCGATGTTATCGCTAAATATAACTTGCCGGCATGGTTAAGTGCCTGGCCAGTAGTTGCCCGACCCCTAGTAAGAATGAAGCTTAAAAATAAGTGGGGAAACTTTTGCAGTATCGAGCAGGTACAAAATGAAGTTGCGTACTATTTACAGATTTTAATCAACAAAACGACGTCTAAAGTCACATATTCAGGTCTTGAGTCGCTTGACTCGCATACCTCTTATTTATTTATTTCAAATCACCGTGATATTGTGCTGGATCCAGCTTTGGTAAACTGGGGATTGCATCAACAGCATATGCGTACTGTTCGAATCGCGATTGGGGATAACCTGTTGCAAGTACCTTACATCACGGAGCTGATGCGTCTTAACAAAAGCTTTATCGTGAAACGCTCTGCAAAAGCGCCCAAAGAAATGCTAAAGGCGTTAACCCAGCTCTCTGCCTATATTTTTGACTCGCTTAGCGAAGGAAACTCTATTTGGATTGCCCAAAAAGAAGGACGAGCTAAAGATGGCATCGATCAAACGGATCCTGCTTTACTAAAGATGTTGCAGTTGAACGGCAGAAAGCTAAAAGTAGACTTTTCTGAGTATATTAAGCAGCTAAAAATTGTACCGGTTGCGATTTCATATCAATATGAACCATGTGCAGTAGCCAAAGCAAAAGAGTTGTATCATAAGCAGCAGTTTGGCCAGTATGTTAAGGCGCAAGGGGAAGATATCGCCAGTATTGTTGACGGCTTTAGCTCAGACAAAGGCCATGTGCATGTTGCCTTTGGTGCACCAATTACTTGCGATGTGGAGAATCCCGACGAACTAGCCCAAGTTATTGATAAACAAATCTTAGAGCTTTATCACTTACATTCAACTAATCACTTGGCAGCAGGGGATGACACGAAAGTAAGCGCTGAGGATAGAGCTGATTTTATGTCAAAGCTTGAAACTGTTCCTGATGAACTGAAACAGTTTGTGGTGAGCATGTATGCTGAACCGCTACGCCGAAAAGGGATTTAATCCCTTTCTCGCGATTTATTTTGTCTGCTATTCACTCGTGGTTAAACCATACCACTTGATCCAGTCTTTCTTCAGTAAGATAAAGGCTTGTGCGCAGATACAGTTAAATGTGTCGCGCACCGAACAGTGAATGAGGATCACTCTCAAAGCGCATTATTTCGATACTGGCTTTTCGTAATATACGACTTCCATATCGCCTAAAATGTCAGTGTGTAGCCCTTTTTTGACAAAGCTCATCCCGAGCTTTTTCATTATATTGATAGAGCCTGTGTTGCCTTCATCAGCAATCGCACTAAAGTGCGTAACATCAGGGTTTGCACTGACTAATTCAGACATGACTTGTTGCGCCGCTTCGGTTGCAAGTCCTTTTCCCCATGATATCTGTTTAAATCGCCAGCCAAGTTCTAAATCTCGATCATTTCTTTGTTCGCTAAAAAAATGAGCAGGGCGGACTAGAATCCAGCCGAGAAAGTGTTTATCTGGCAACTCAAAACAGCCCCAAAGTCCCCATCCTTTAGACTCTTCGGTGAATGTACTTAAGCGTGGAATATAGACCGTTTTCACCTCTTCCAGTGAATTTGTTTTGCCACCTGTAATAAACTTCATCACCTCAGGGTCGCTATCAAGGTCGGCGAGCAGTTGGGCGTCTGCTGCGGTGAGCAAACGGTAATGTAGCCTTTTTGAATCCTTTACTTGCATCTATTTATACTCTCAATAAAACTTTAGCGTACAAGAGCTTACATCCTGAGTAAAGGTAGTGATTAAGTTTGCGTAGACGCAGGCGTAACGCTTGACTAAAATACGCCGGCATTTTTTGATGGGGAACAGAGTGAACAATTCAGTATTAGCACTTAGACAGCAACAAATTGCTGCTGCACGACGAGAGTATAAAGCCAGAGGCTCCAAATTAGCGCGTTGTGAATGTTGCTTATTAGCGTCCACTTTGTGTATTTGCAATAAAGTACAAGTTGCTGAAGCAAACTGTGCAGTATGCTTGTTAATGTATCACAACGAAAGCTTTAAACCGTCCAATACCGGGCGTCTCATTGCTGATGTTATTCCTGATAATTATGCGTTTCGTTGGGACAGAACAGAACCTGATGAAGGTTTATTGGCGCTACTTGCAGATCCACAATATGCGCCGATAGTCGTTTTTCCTGAACAAGGGGTAGAGCCTGAGCGGGTGATCACGCAAATACATCGTACAGCCGATAAAAAACCATTGTTTATCTTTTTGGACGGAACATGGCGAGAAGCGAAAAAAATGTTTCGAAAAAGCCCTTACTTGGATAACCTGCCTGTGCTGTCAATCGCACCGGATAAGCTTTCAGATTATAAGCTTCGGGTGGCACCACATGAGCACCAGCTTGGAACGGCAGAAGTGGCTTGCGTATTGTTTGCTGAGTGTGGTGAGCAAGATGCCGCTGATAAATTAACTGCCCACTTTGTCGACTTTAGAGATGCTTACCTAAAAGGAAAGCGCAGCAAAATGTAGCCTAAGTATATTGTGAGCAATCACTAATACCAATTTGACTTAATACGTGCTCAATCTGACGCTAATCGCGTTAAAAATTTCTTATTTAGAACAACTAAATAGCAAAATTTTTGCCTTGTCTACAGGACGTAGGTACCTCGGCGTGAGCAGGACGCGGAAGCGGTGTTATGGACAAGATTTTCTCGCCTCAAAATAGACCACTTAATTAAGAAAATAGGTATTATTGCTAACTATTGATGTTATTCCGAATGATAGGCTGTAAATGGATACTTCATTTTGTGCAAATAATGCAATTGGTATAACGACGCTTTTGATTTACGTAGCCTCAATAGCGGGTGAGTTTAGAGAGGGAGCAAAATAAGAAGAGCGCGACCCATTGCTGAGCCGCGCTTACGGAATCTTCTAACTGCATCCTGCAAAGTTGAGTAGTTCAACGTCCTGAATCTTTCCTCTTCCATGGTATCGCTTAGTGTTCTCATTTTGCGAATAAAGGCATCTAGCCCTGTGTCCTTGTTCCTTTTAAACGTCCACTGTTTTATCCTTCGCCATCCAATTGCTAAGAACATCCATTTGTTCTCATTGTCCCTTGTTGCTACTTTCCAAAGCAGCAGTGCCAATAATCGCTTTATCTACTTAGGCACTTAGTAGCTTGAAGCTAGTATATCAAGCTAAGTGTTGCGTTTATAACTGCAACGATTGGTATCTCCTAAACCACTAGTTACGGGTACATCCTTTGTACCTTCCTTTTTCATCCTTAACCAACTGCGTATCCAACACAGTAACGTTAACCTTTAACGACTAGCTTCTCCCCTGAAGCGCTCCTCAGATTCATCATGAACCTTATATTCCATTCCCATCTCTGTGCTTACTCCCTGTAAACACTATCCTCGCTCTACTTACCCTCTCATCCTTTAAGTGGGTGCGCCTCCTTTTGCATTTCCTACCCTGAGCGTATCCTGATGTCCCTTTATTTCTCTTCCTGAGATGTTGTTAATTATAAGCAAGCCAAAAAAAATCGCTGTAGTTAAAAGTAGACCTTTTACAAGAGGGATAAATATGAAAATTTATAACTGTATAAATTTCAATGAAATAGGTTTATTTTGGGTGTTATTTCAGCGTCTATTTACTCAATTTCTGGTAGTTAAGTAAGAAATATCTCACAGTTGATTTTCCGCTTTTCTACAATGGATCACTAAGCCCTGATACAAGATTAAATATTCAGGGTGTAAAACGATATAATTACAGGTAGAATTATTTGATAATAATTATTGTTTACTAAATGGAGTCTTTATGAAAAAAGCACTGGTTACTTTACTGGCTGCGCTCACTTGCTTACCAGCAGTGGCGACAGAAGAGGTTAATATTTATTCGTTTAGACAACCTTTTCTAATCCAACCAATTTTGGATGATTTTACAAAGCAAACTGGTATTAAAACTAATGTGGTTTTTGCAAAAAAAGGCTTGATAGAGCGAGTTAAGCGTGAAGGTAGACACAGTCGTGCTGACCTTGTACTTACATCAAACTTCAGCGCGCTAATCCAGTTAGAGGATGAGAACCTGACGCAAACAATTAGTAGCGACACGGTTGCAAAAAATATTCCGGCAAACTTTAGAGACCCTGAAGGGCAGTGGGTAGCATTAACTAAACGGGTACGTAATGTTTATTCATCTAAAGCTCGCACTGGCAAGTTAGATGCACTTACTTATGAGGCATTAGCAGACGAGCAGTATCGCGGCAAAATTTGTACACGCTCAGGTAAGCACCCTTATAACCTTGGTTTAGTTGCCTCTATGATTGCACATCACGGTGAAGCAAAAACTAAAGCATGGCTAGAAGGGGTTAAGGAAAATTTAGCGCGCAAGCCTCAAGGTAACGATCGTGCGCAAGTGAAAGCGGTAAAAGAAGGGCTATGTGATTTAGCCATCGGAAACAGCTACTACTTCGGTAAAATGATGGAAGACGAAAAGCAAAAAGCGTGGGCTGATGCCGTTTATATCAACTTCCCAAATCAGAAAGATCGTGGTTCGCATATTAATGTTTCTGGTGTTGTCTTAACCAAGCACGCTAAAAATACTGAAAATGCCTTGAAACTCATTGAGTTTATGACCGACAATAAGGCGCAGAATATGTATGCGTCGATGAATATGGAATATCCAGTGAAACCTGGCGTCGAGTTATCTAAACTAGTGGCATCATGGGGCGAATTTAAGGAAGATAGCCTACCATTGTCAGAGATCAGTAAATACCGTCCATTAGCGCTTAAGTTAATTGATGAGGTAAAATTTGACCTTTAATGCAGTTATCATTGTCACTGTCTAAATGGCAGACGTTTGCGTGGCTGATAGGGCTTAGCTTATCAGTCCCGCTTTTATTTTTGATCGTTGAGTCGTTTCAACCAGACTCTGAAGTATTTGCTCACCTTTGGGATACTGTCCTATGGGATTACGTCAGCAATACCATTTGGCTTATTGTTGGTGTTTGTCTTGTCTGCGCGTTAATAGCTTTGCCTCTAGGTTGGTTAACCGCGTATTGTGAATTTCCTGGGCGGCGTTTTTTTGAGTGGTCGTTGATGTTACCACTGGCGATGCCAACTTACCTTATTGCATACGTCTATACGGATCTACTTGATTATGCTGGGCCTGTACAAATTGCGCTAAGAGAGTGGTTTGGGTGGCAATCACCTGATGACTATTGGTTTTTCGATATTCGCACTTTGCCCGGTGCTATCGTGATGATAGCTTTGGTACTATATCCATATTTATTTTTGATCTTCAGGACCGCACTGAGAGAGCAATCTTTCAAGCTTGTGCAAGCTAGTCAGCTTATGGGTAAATCACCTTCTCAAAGCTTTTTTAAGGTAAGTTTACCCTTATCTCGTGGTGCCATTGTTGCTGGTTTAGCGTTGATCTCAATGGAAAGTATGGCAGACTTCGCTACCGTTCACTATTTTGCTGTAAGCACGCTAACTACCGCGGTATACGATACTTGGCTTGGGTATTATTCTCTTACTGCTGCCGCAAAAATATCTGGCATTATGCTGTTGTTTTTATTTCTGGCGTTAACATTAGAGCGGTTTAGCCGGCCAACACAAGTAGTACATGAGCGCCAATCAAGTGTAAACAGCACCACGCTATATCACCTCAAAGGCACGCAGGCATGGTTGGCCAGCGGGTTTTGTTGGCTGATTCTTGCCGTAGCATTCATTGTACCAACATGGGTACTGGTCGATTATGCTATTAACTACTTTGAGCAAGCATGGAACGATAGTTTTTTCTTGTACGCGTGGCAAAGTCTAAAAATTGCATTTTGGGTGAGTGTAGTCTTGATTATCATGAGTATGTTGGTGGTATTTAACCAGCGTGTCAGTCATGGTAAGCGTGTTGCTGTGCCGGGTAAATTAGCGAGTACTGGCTACGCACTTCCAGGAACTGTGTTGGCAATCGCAGTGTTGATCCCGCTAACCTTACTAGATGATAAGCTAAACACATGGTTTGAAGGCACTCAATTTGAGCCTGGGTTATTGTTTAGTGGAACTATCTTTGCCTTAGTTTTTGCATATGTAGTGAGGTTTTATGCCATAGCTCAAGGAGCGGTAGAGTCAAGTTATCAACGGATCAGCCCAAGTCTAGATATGGCAAGCTTTTCTTTAGGACGCAATCGACTCAGCACGATGTTATCGATTCATTTGCCTTTATTACGTCGTGGTATTTTAACCGCTGCACTGTTGGTGTTTATTGAATGTATGAAAGAGCTACCCGCAGCGTTGTTATTGCGACCCTTTAATTATGAGACATTAGCCACTCATGTTTTTCAATATGTCAGTGATGAGCAGCTAGAATTAGCCTCTGTGTCGGCGTTATTTATTGTTTTAGTTGGTTTAATTCCGCTTTATGTCGTAAACCGTTCAATGGAGCAGCGAAGTTAATGCATAGCTTAGTGCTAGAAAATCTTTCTTATCGCTATGACGGCGAAGCCGTAGTGAATAACTTAACTCTAAATGTAGAGCAAAATGAGATCGTATGTTTGCTCGGTGCTAGCGGTTGCGGAAAAACCACGACACTTAAAGTGATTGCTGGCTTGATAGAGCCATTTCAGGGTAGCGTCAGTATTTTGGGTAAAGCCATGAATGGTGCGAGCGGATTTATCCCACCACAAAAGCGTAATATTGGGATGATGTTTCAAGATTACGCGCTATTTCCGCACTTGACTGTGGCACAAAATGTGGCGTTTGGTTTAACTATCAAAGATAAATCGACGCGTGAAAGCAGAGTCGCTGAAATGCTCAACTTGGTGCAGCTTCAAGGCTATGCAGCACGCTTCCCCCATGAGCTTTCTGGTGGTCAGCAGCAACGAGTTGCGATTGCTCGTGCACTGGCTTACAAGCCTAATTTGCTATTACTTGATGAGCCATTTTCAAATATTGATGCGCAGGTACGTTTTCAATTAATTAATGATATTCGTCGTATCATTAAAGATCAGCAAGTTTCTGCTATTTTTGTGAGCCACTCAAAGGAAGAGGCGTTTGCTTTTGCTGATCGCCTTGCCATTATGGACAAAGGAAAGATTGCCCAAGTTGGTGATCCAAAAACACTATTTCAACGTCCCAAAAGTAAAATGGTTGCTGAATTTTTAGGCCAAGGGATCTACATTCCTGCACAAAGGGTCAATGGTGCTTCCGTCGAAACGAAATTTGGTGCTGTACACTCTTTGGTTGAACTTGGGAATATGGATGCAAAAGGTGAAGTGTATCTACGACCGCAGCATATTACTCTAGAAAATTGCGCCCAAGGCAGTGTTAAGATCCTTAATCAACGTTTTATGGGAACAGAGTATATTTATCGCGTGGCCGTAGAGGGTCAAGAGCTTGAGGTATCTCACCCTGCACATGAGCCTCTTGACTTAACTAAACCAATCTCTTTAAAAATTAAGGCACATGCTGTAAATTTCTTTTCTTAATAGTAGATGAATAAAGCAGGGAGTAGAGCATGGCGCTTGCCCAATCTGGTGTGTGTGCTGAAGCTAATTTGCACGGCTTACATTTGTTCTTCAATGTGCTTGAAGGGCAAGATGAAGCGTTACGAGCGGCGCTTGGTAATTGTGGGCGTCTACAAGAAGAATTAGAAGACCGCTTTTCTGAGTCCATGTTGTCGAGTTTTGTGGCTATTGGTGCACAGTATTGGCCGCATATCTATCCCGAATTTATTCCTAAAGAGCTAAAAAGCTTTCCGCACATTATTGATGCTGAGCATACCGTACATACTCAACCTTTCGACTTACTCTATGTGATCCGCTCTGATCGCGAAGATGTTAATCATATCTTTGCCCAAAGTGTATTGCATATGCTCAATGGTTTAGTCGAGATGGTGGCACACGTCCGTGCTTTTCGTTTTCTGGATGGGCGTGATTTTAACGGTTTTATTTACGGCGCCAATAATCCCAGAGGGCGTAGCAAGCGTGAAGTGGCTTTGGTGCATAACCCAAATGCAGCTGATCACCTAGGAAGTTATATTCATGTAAAGCGGGTGAAGTTTGACCTAATGCGTTGGCAGAGTTTATCACTCAGTGAACAAGAGCATTTAATGGGTCGCACACGGTTAGACAATGACTTGATAGTCGATTGTGAGCTCCCGAACCACGCAACTTTAACCGAATTAAAAGATGAAAATGATCATGCGCTAATACTGGAGCAAAGTATGCCATTTGGCGATGTATTTGAACAAGGAAGCTTGTATTTAAGTTGTAGCGCCAGAGGTGATGCGTTTGAGCAGGTGTTAAAAAGTAGGCTGGGAGTAGCAGAGAATTATGATCCGATATTAGATTATTCCAGCGCAGATATGGGGTCTGCTTTTTTTGCACCATCCTTAGAGTTTTTGTCAGTGATGGCAAAAATGCCGGAGTGAGTCGCGAGTTGATCTGAATACTATTTTGACCGAGCGGTCTTCTTATTGTGGAATTAGACAGAAAGTAATATAGAGTAAGCATTGAGGCGATGGCCTGCTCTTTCCTTTATCCAATCCAAATAGTTGTAAACTTACTTGTTACAAATTAACCAATATGGTAATTTTATGTAATAAATAATTCCTGTGTTTATTTTTTTTGGAATTGTAATTTCTTGGTAAAAGCAAGTTGGTATCACTTTAATAATGGATAAAATAATGAGAATAAAAACCTTCTGCCTGACTACACTGTGTCTTTTTTCATTGTCGGTTAGTGCTGCAAATGACGTATATGGGACTGTTGATCAACTGATCACAAGGTCGGGTGCTAATGGCGACCACGCAGTTTACTTTAGAATTGAAGTAATGAAAGAGTACTCTAATTTTGAAACTTGTATTGCCAATGGTGATGAGCTTACATGGCAATTAGACCTTTCTTCACCTGTCGCGCAATATCAATTTGATATTCTGAAAAAATCATATTCGGAGCGTTTGCCTGTTAGGATCATCGGACATGAGGATGTTTGCGCTAATGGTGAAGCTCAATCCGATAAAATATTTGAGCTCAGTCCTTGGTCATGGAGTGAATACTCAATGAAAAAAGTCGCAGCGCCTAAATAATTTGAACCTTGAATAATTAATGCCTTTCTAGCAGCCAGTTTTAGCGCGAATTGCACCGAGCTGATACCAATTTTCTTAATTAAGTGGTCTATTTTGAGGCGAGAAAATCTTGTCGATAACCCCGCTACCGCGTCCTTTACCTCCGTGTAGGCAAGGCAAAAATTTTGCTATTTAGTTGTTCTAAATAAAAAATTTTTAACGCGGTTAGCGTCAGATTTACGCCTTCAAAT
>NZ_RDBW01000091.1:0-434 GCF_003934235.1 Pseudoalteromonas sp. J010
GGTTGAGGTTCTACTAACGGTTCGTCTACTAGGTCATCGATGTCACCACTTGTGTCAGCGTTTAGTTCATCTTCATGCTCGGCCTGAGGCTCTTCTAATGGYTCGTCCAACAAGTCGTCGATATCATCGTTTGCWTCAACYTCAAGTTCATCTTCAAGCTCAGRTTGAGGTTCTACTGATGGCTCGTCCAACAAGTCGTCGATATCATCGTTTGCWTCAACTTCAAGTTCATCTTCAAGCTCAGRTTSAGGYTCTKCTATAGGCTCGTCCAACAAGTCGTCGATATCATCGTTTGCATCAACCTCTAATTCATCTTCAAGCTCAGGTTGAGGTTCTACTAACGGTTCGTCTACTAGGTCATCGATGTCACCACTTGTGTCAGCGTTTAGTTCATCTTCATGCTCGGCCTGAGGCTCTTCTAATGGCTCGTCCAA
>NZ_RDBW01000092.1:0-424 GCF_003934235.1 Pseudoalteromonas sp. J010
CATCATGGTCTATGGTCTTCCCCACTCGTTAATCTGCGTGTGTAGATTTGTACTAAGCTGAAGCCGTAAACTCGCTGATACCCAAGAAACTTCAAATTCTGTTGATGTTATTTAGGTATAGCCAAGTTCATTCATATCATTAGTACACACGAACGACTTGCATTGAGCTTACCTGATGATGACATCGTAAATTAAGCTCGATGGTAACAAAAAGCCCAGTTTTTCTGGGTTTTTTGTCATCTGAAGCGCCAGCTCCCATTGTCACTTTCCCATCAAAAGCAGCATCATGGTCTTCCCCACTCGTTAATCTGCGTGTGTAGATTTGTACTAAGCTGAAGCCGTAAACTCGCTGATACCCAAGAAACTTCAAATTCTGTTGATGTTATTTAGGTATAGCCAAGTTCATTCATATCATTAGTACACA
>NZ_RDBW01000093.1:0-411 GCF_003934235.1 Pseudoalteromonas sp. J010
AACCACCTGACCCCATGCCGAACTCAGAAGTGAAACAAAACAGCGTCGATGATAGTGTGGGCTTCCCATGTGAAAGTAGAACATCGTCAGGGCCTTATTAGAGAAACCCGTTRCAGCAATGCGACGGGTTTTTTGCTATGTGGGATTTGAAAAGAAAACCTCACAAGATAATCGACACCTCGAAGAGCAATCAATACATTACAAAGCAATCAACACMTCGCGAGGTAAACTCGCTCCCACCACGACATCAACAAAGTGCTGCACTGGTAGGAGGCGGTTTACCCGCCGAGCTGTTGGGTCTATCAAACAAAAAGAATAAAACAGTCTACTTTGTAACATCGCGAGGTAAACTCGCTCCCACCACGACATCAACAAAGTACTGCACTGGTAGGAGGCGGTTTACCCGCCGAG
>NZ_RDBW01000094.1:0-396 GCF_003934235.1 Pseudoalteromonas sp. J010
CGGTTTCTTGTCACCCAAACTCAGAAGTGAAACAAAACAGCCGAAGGGTCGGCCCCGGTCAATGATAGTGTGGGCTTCCCATATGAAAGTAGAACATCCTACTTCGTAGCGAGTCAGGGCCTTATTAGAGAAACCCGTTGCAGCAATGCGACGGGTTTTTTGCTATGTGGGATTTGAAAAKAAAACCTCACAAGATAATCGACACCTCGAAAAGTAATAAACACCTCGCGAGGTAAACTCGCCCCCATCACGACATCAACAGAGTGCTGCATTGGTAGGTGCGGTTTACCCGCCGAGCTGTTCCTCGAACTGCGAAGCGTTRCYTCGGTTTCTTGTCACCCAAACTCAGAAGTGAAACAAAACAGCCGAAGGGTCGGCCCCGGTCAATGATAGTGT
>NZ_RDBW01000095.1:0-388 GCF_003934235.1 Pseudoalteromonas sp. J010
CAACCAACAACCAATATTTCTTGGCTGTATTAGTCTCTTGTACAAAGACTTAAAAATAAGTRCAAATTCAGGCGCGRGATAGAGCAGAATGATAAATCATTCGTCGGACTCGCTAAACCTGAAAGAGCCGAAGGTCGTCGGTACCCGACGATAATAAGTTCTAAAAATATACAGGCGCGGGATGGAGCAGCCTGGTAGCTCGTCGGGCTCATAACCCGAAGGTCGTCGGTTCAAATCCGGCTCCCGCAACCAATATTTCTTGGCTGTATTAGTCTCTTGTACAAAGACTTAAAAATAAGTACAAATTCAGGCGCGGGATAGAGCAGAATGATAAATCATTCGTCGGACTCGCTAAACCTGAAAGAGCCGAAGGTCGTCGGTACCCGAC
>NZ_RDBW01000096.1:0-372 GCF_003934235.1 Pseudoalteromonas sp. J010
CTTCAAAAAAAGGGTTGCACTTAAATCGGATCTCCCTATAATGCGCATCCACCGACACGGGGAGCAACGCTGAAAAGCAACGAGCCAACGAGTCGGGAGTCAAATAAAACTTGAGTTTGAATACTTCGAAAGAAAATCAAAATTAAGTATTGACAACAAATGGGAAATGCTTAGAATGCACAACCCTTAGCGCTAACGGCGCAGCGATGATRAGTYATCGCACCGGGTAACCGGAACTGTTCTTTAACAATATGAAGCAATCATCTGTGTGGGCACTCGTACAGATTGAGTTCTAACAGCAGAGTCTAGTTCGMTAGATGACGCAAACAAATTTAGAGTCTCAATTGAACTGAGTGACCAACAGAATAAACA
>NZ_RDBW01000097.1:0-330 GCF_003934235.1 Pseudoalteromonas sp. J010
ACCCTGCGATCTTTAATCTCACCGTCCTCATCGCCATATCCTCATCGCCATACGGATGCTAAAGCGGTCGGAGGTTCACTACCCACAAAGTACGTCCTGCGTCTGTCATTTCTCTCAAGTGGTAAAATAAAGAGATACACAAGTCGACGTAAGTCGGTTTTTTTGTACCTGAATATACAGTGTAGGAGCAGGTTTACCCTGCGATCTTTAATCTCACCGTCCTCATCGCCATACGGATGCTAAAGCGGTCGGAGGTTCACTACCCACAAAGTACGTCCTGCGTCTGTCATTTCTCTCAAGTGGTAAAATAAAGAGATACACAAGTCGACG
>NZ_RDBW01000098.1:0-308 GCF_003934235.1 Pseudoalteromonas sp. J010
ACTACAACGTTGATAGGCGAGATGTGGAAGTGCTGTGAGGCATTAAGCTAACTCGTACTAATTACCCGTGAGGCTTAACCATACAACGCCAAAGTGGTTTAGCGACAGAAGTTAATAGACTGAAGTAGACAAAGAATTTAATAGCTTTTTCCAGATTTATATTAATGAAGGATACTTCATTAATGAACAGAATTTCCTGATGACCATAGCGTTTTGGAACCACCTGACCCCATGCCGAACTCAGAAGTGAAACAAAACAGCGTCGATGATAGTGTGGGCTTCCCATGTGAAAGTAGAACATCGTCAGG